>JAILBQ010000008.1 GCA_024680815.1 Lachnospiraceae bacterium
TGCCTGAACCGCTGCCGTTTTCTTAACTTTGAATGATAAGCCTTTTTGGAGTATAATAGAAAAGTTATTAATTGATTTTTTCGGAGACGGAGGAGCAAGATGAAACCTTATGCGGAAATGACAAAGGAAGAACTGCTGACGGAGCTTATGGCCCTCAGGAAGGAATATCTCCATTTTCAGGAAATGGAGCTGCATCTGGACATGAGCCGCGGAAAGCCCTGCAGGGAGCAGCTGGATATCTCCATGGGCATGATGGACGCCCTCTATTCCACGGCGGATTTAAGCTCCGAGGACGGGACGGACGTACGAAACTACGGGGTACTGACGGGTATTCCCGAGGCGAAGCGCCTGATCGGCGCCATGATGGAGAATAATCCGAAAAATATCATAATATACGGAAATTCCTCCCTCAACGTTATGTATGACACCGTGGCCCGGGCCTTCACCCACGGCATCATGGGTAATGTCCCCTGGGGAAAACTGAAAAAGGTGAAATTCCTCTGCCCGGTGCCCGGATATGACAGGCATTTCGCCATAACGGAATATTTCGGAATCGAGATGATAAACGTGCCCATGTCTCCAACGGGACCGGACATGGATATGGTGGAAGAGCTGGTTGCCTCCGACGAAAATATCAAGGGGATCTGGTGCGTGCCCAAATACTCCAATCCCCAGGGCTATTCCTATTCCGACGAGACGGTGCGACGTTTTGCCCGTCTGAAGCCTGCCGCCAGTGATTTCCGGATTTTCTGGGACAACGCCTACGGTATCCACCATCTCTACGACGACAGACAGGATGTGCTTATAGAAATCCTGGAGGAGTGCAGGAGAGCGGGAAATCCCGATCTGGTCTATAAATTTTCCTCCACCTCGAAGATCACCTTCCCGGGAAGCGGCATAGCGGCTCTTGCCACCTCCCTTAACAATCTGGAGGATATCAACAACCAGCTGAAAATCCAGACCATCGGCCACGACAAGGTTAACCAGCTCCGCCATGTCCGCTTTTTCAAAAATATCGAGGGCATGCGGGAGCACATGAAGAGACACGCGGCCGTAATCCGGCCGAAATTTGAAATGCTGGAGGATACCTTCAAAGAGGAGCTGGGAGATTTGGGAATCGGCGAATGGACCGAGCCCATGGGCGGATATTTCATGAGCTTCGAAACCCTGCCGGGCTGCGCGAAGGCCGTGGTGGACAAGGTCAAGAAGGGCGGCGTCGTCATGACCGGTGCCGGAGCCACCTATCCCTATAAAAAGGATCCGAACGACAGCAACATCCGTATCGCCCCCACCTATCCCCCTCTGGAGGACTTAAGAACCGCGGCGAAGCTCTTTACCCTGTGCGTTAAAATCGTCAGCGCGGAAAAATATCTGGAGGGGTGACGGCCCTGCGGCCTGCCCCTGAAAAAAGGTGGAATTTTTCGAATATTATAGTTACAGATACTATCGTTTATGCTCCCCGGAAGGAGCCGGAGAGTTGGTTTACATAATTATTCTACAGAGGCATGATGCGTTTATCCCGCATAATGTCCGACATGGAGGATCAACATGAACAGACAGCGATACAAGAGAGTTTTGGCGCTTTTGCTTACGTTTGCCCTGGTATTTACCATGCATTCACCGGCCTTTGCCACTTCGGAGCTTCCGGCGGCGGAAAGCACGGTGACGGAAGGGACTCCGGAGGAAACCCCGGCTCCGGCGGACGCAGACCCGGAAAACACCGGAGAAGCCGCCCCGGAAAATCCCGACGAGGGCGGGGAGGAGCCCGGGGCAGGAGAAAGCGCTCCCGGTATTGAAACTCCCGCGGAAGAGCCCGGGGCGGAAGCTCCTGAAACCGTGACCGACCCTCAGCCGGAAGAGAGCGTATCCGAAGACGGGCTGCCCGAAGAGGAGCTGGTATCGGAGGACGAACTTCCCGAAGAGGAGCTGGTATCGGAGGACGAACTTCCCGCGGAAGCCCTGTCGGGAGACGAGCTGCCCGAAGAGGAAAGCCCGGAAGAAGAGGTCAGCGCCGAGTTCCGGGGAGGCGGCGAAGTATGGACACAGGAAAGCGTAAAGTATAAGGCTTCCATAAAGGGAAATGCTCTTGAGGTTTACCGCAGAGTCTCCAATAACGCTTGTGAATATCTGCTGAGCGGAAATATTCCCAAGGAAAACGGAATAATTGTTTTTGAAAATGGCGGAGAGGGCGTGAACTATTCCGAAAAAGAGCTCTCCGGGAATCAATGTATCCAGAATATCGTGCTGAGCTCCAATGTAACCATAAGCTCCGCAACGGTTATTCTTTCGGCGGACTGCGGCCTTTCGGAAAAAGCCACGATTCAGAGGCTCAGCGAAAACGGTGCAGAGATCACGATAAGCTCGCCTACGCTGAAGCAG
>JAILBQ010000023.1 GCA_024680815.1 Lachnospiraceae bacterium
AGAAGATATGCAGGTATCGGGGACATTATCGTTGCGACCGTAAAAGACGCGACGCCCGGAGGCGTTGTTAAAAAAGGAGATGTTGTCAGGGCCGTTGTTGTCCGTACCGTTCACAGTATTCGCCGTAAGGACGGGTCGTATATCCGCTTCGATGAGAACGCGGCGGTTATCATAAAGGAAGACAACACTCCGAGAGGAACCCGTATTTTTGGACCCGTAGCCCGTGAGCTTCGTGACAGACAGTTCATGAAGATCGTTTCCCTGGCTCCGGAAGTTTTATAAGGAGGACGTCCATGGCGACAGCAAAAATCAAAAAGGGCGATACGGTTCAGATTATCGCCGGAAAAGATAAGGGCAAGCAGGGCAAGGTCATGCTTGTGGACAGAAAAAATAATCGGGTCGTGGTTGAGGGCGCAAATCTTGTAAAGAAGCATGAGAAGCCTTCGGCTGCCAATCAGGATGGCGGGATCGTCACCAAAGAGGCGCCTCTGGATATATCAAATGTGATGTATGTTCATAAGGGAAAACCCACCAGGGTCGGCTTTAAGATCACCGACGGCAAGAAGCAGCGGATCGCGAAATCCACCGGCGAGACCATCGATTAATACGAAGGAGGAATTTCAAATTGAGCAGACTCAGGGATCAATATAAAGATGAAATCATAGACTCAATGACCAAAAAGTTCGGCTACAAGAACGTGATGGAAGTTCCGAAGCTCGTCAAAATCGTTGTGAATATGGGTGTGGGCGAAGCAAAGGAAAATATCAAGGTGCTCGACAGTGCCGTTGCCGATCTGGAAACCATTACCGGCCAGCATGTTGTGACGACAAAGGCAAAAAAGGCCGTGGCGAACTTTAAGATCAGAGAGGGAATGCCTATCGGATGCAAGGTGACGCTCAGGGGCGAGAGAATGTATGAGTTTCTTGACCGCCTGGTCAATCTGGCTCTTCCCCGGGTTCGTGACTTCCACGGAGTCAGCGCAAATTCCTTTGACGGAAGAGGAAATTACGCGCTGGGAATCAGAGAACAGCTGATTTTCCCGGAAATTGAGTATGATAAGATTGATAAGGTCAGAGGCATGGACGTGATTATCGTTACCACTGCCAGAACCGATGAAGAAGCCAGAGAACTGCTGCGGCTGTTTAACATGCCGTTTGCAAAGTAATAACCAGGATTTAGGAGGGAAAATATGGCCAAGTTATCAATGAAGCGCAAGCAGGCTCGCAAACCCAAGTTTTCGACAAGGGCGTACACCAGATGCAGGATTTGCGGACGTCCCCATGCGGTCCTGAAAAAATACGGGATCTGCAGGATATGCTTCCGTGAACTTGCCTATCGCGGGGAAATTCCGGGAGTAAGAAAGGCGTCGTGGTAAGAAGTCGGCTGATCATTCCATTGAGTAAGGAGGATATACATGACAACAAACGATCCGATTGCGGATATGCTCACAAGAATCCGTAATGCAAATACATCGAAGCATGATACGGTGGATATCCCTTCATCCAGAATGAAGCTGGCGATTGCGGATATTCTGCTGGACGAGGGCTATATTGCCAAGTACGAACTTGTGGATAACGGTTCGTTCAAGGATATCAGGGTTACCCTGAAATATGCCAGCGCAGACAGAAACGAGAAGGTTATTTCAGGTTTAAAGAGAATTTCCAAGCCCGGTTTTCGTGTGTATGCCGGACGCGATGAGCTGCCGAAGGTTCTGGGCGGTCTGGGAATTGCCATTATTTCCACGAATAAGGGCGTTGTAACTGATAAGAAGGCCAGAGAGCTGAATGTCGGCGGCGAAGTGCTGGCGTTTATCTGGTAAAAAATAAGGAGGTGCGGGCATGTCACGAATCGGGAAAATGCCTATCGCGATTCCTGCCGGTGTTACGGTGGACATCGCAGAAAATAATAAAGTGACGGTTAAGGGACCGAAGGGAACGCTGGAGCGTACACTCCCCGAAAGTATGACCCTGAAGCTGGAGGACGGAGAACTTAAGGTTTTAAGGCCCAATGACGAAAAGGAGTCCAGAGCGCTTCACGGATTGACTCGGGCTCTGCTCAACAATATGGTTGTGGGCGTGACCGACGGCTATAAGAAGGTTCTGGAAATCAACGGCGTCGGTTACAGAGCCGCGAAGCAGGGAAAGCTTCTGACACTGAGCCTTGGATATTCTCATCCTGTGGAGATGGAAGATCCCGAGGGTATCGAAACAAATGTCGTGGACAACAAGATCGAGGTCATAGGAATCGACAAGGAGAAGGTCGGACAGTACGCGGCGATTATCAGGGATAAGAAGAGACCGGAGCCTTATAAGGGCAAGGGTATTAAATACAGTGATGAAGTGATCAGACGTAAGGTCGGCAAGACCGGTAAAAAGTAAGGAGAGGGACGCATGATAAGCAAAAAATCAAGAACCGAAGTTCGTGAGAAAAAGCATTTAAAGATCCGAAATCGCTTCAGCGGAACTCCCGAGCGGCCCCGTCTTGCGGTTTTCAGGAGCAATAAGCACATGTATGTCCAGATCATCGACGACACAGTCGGGCATACGCTTGTGGCGGCCTCTACCCTTGAGAAGAGCGTCAGGTCTGAGCTTAAGTATACAGACAACGTCGAGGCTGCCGCATATCTGGGAAAGGTGATCGGTGAGAGGGCAGTGGATAAGGGAATCAAAACGGTTGTCTTCGACCGGGGCGGCTTCATCTATCAGGGAAAGATAAAAGCACTCGCTGATGCGGCAAGAGAAGCCGGTCTGGAATTCTAAGGGAAAGGGGAAGACAATGAATCGTACAAGAATTGATTTGAACGGCGTGGAGCTGGAAGATAAAGTTGTTACGATCAAGCGCGTTACCAAGGTTGTTAAGGGCGGACGCAATATGCGTTTCAGTGCGCTGGTGGTTGTCGGCGATAAAAACGGACATGTGGGAGTGGGACTCGGAAAGGCAACGGAAATTCCCGAGGCAATCCGCAAGGGCAAGGAGGATGCCACAAAGAAGCTCATTGATGTGGCCCTGGATCCGGTAAGCTCCATTACTCATGACTATATCGGAAAATTCGGCGGAGCATCCATTCTTCTGAAAAAGGCTCCCGAAGGAACCGGTATCATCGCCGGAGGTCCGGCACGTGTCGTTTGTGAGCTGGCAGGAATCCGGAATATCCGTACCAAATCTCTGGGCTCCAACAATAAGCAGAACGTTGTGCTCGCAACCATTGAAGCTCTTTCGAAGCTGAAGACTCCGGAAGAGGTAGCAAGAAACCGCGGGAAGTCGATAGAAGAGATTCAGCACTGAGTTCCGACCCGGTAAAGGAACGGGGCCGCGCTGTTGCGGCAGAAAGAGGACAATATGGCAGGTAAATTAAAAATCACTTTAAAAAAATCCATAATAGGCGCTATTCCGAAACATAAAAAGACGGTTGCAGCTTTGGGGCTGCACAAGACTTATACTTCCGTGGAAAAGCCGGACAATGACGCAATCCGCGGAATGTGCAAGCAGGTGGAACATCTTGTGAAAGTCGAGGAGATCTGAAAGCCGTTGGTATTTTTCCTCGCGGGCCGCTAAAAGAGCGGCAGAAAGGAATGACATGGAATTATCTAATTTACATCCCGCCGAGGGCATGAAGCATAAGACGAATTACAGAAAAGGCCGCGGACATGCCTCAGGAAACGGAAAAACGGCCGGTTACGGTCATAAAGGACAGAAAGCGCGTTCCGGTGCACCCAGAATCGGTTTTGAAGGCGGACAGATGCCTCTCTACAGAAGAATTCCGAAGCGGGGCTTCCAGAATCCCAACCATAAGGAGATTGTTGCCATCAACGTCAGCACTCTGGATAAATATTTCGAGGACGGCGACGAGGTGACCGCAGAGATTCTTCTGGAGAAGAAGGTGATCAAAGAGGTTCACGACGGAGTAAAGATTCTCGGAAACGGAGAGCTTAAAAAGAAGCTTACCGTGAAGGTTAATGCGTTTTCCGCATCGGCAAAGGAGAAGATTGAAGCTGCAGGCGGGAAAGCAGAGGTGATCTAATGCTTGAATCTGTGCGTAATGCGTTCAAAATCAAGGACATCCGAAACAGAATCATTTTTACGCTTGTTATGATGGTGTTGATCCGGTTCGGCTGTCAGCTTCCGATACCGGGTTTTAACAGACTGGTATTCCAGCAGTGGTTTTCCAGCCTGACCGGCGATTCATTTGACTTTTTTAATGCGTTTACCGGCGGTTCCTTCGAAAATATGTCTATTTTCGCGCTGAACATTACGCCGTACATCACTTCCTCCATTATCATTGAGCTTTTAACCATCGCAATTCCCGCGCTGGAGGAGCTTCAGAGAAACGGGGAAGAGGGCCGGAAGATGCTGGTTTCCATCACCAGATATGTGACTGTGGGTCTTTCCCTTATTGAAGCGACGGCTATGGCCATCGGCTTTAATTCCCAGGGTATTCTGGCACAGAGAAACCATGTGCTGACCATCATCATGGTTGTTCTGGGACTGACGGCGGGTTCCGCCCTGCTTATGTGGATCGGTGAACAGATCACGGAATATGGCGTCGGAAACGGTATTTCCATCGTGCTGACGATCAATATTATTTCGAGACTTCCCAGTGACTTCTCAAGCCTCTATGAGATGTTCATTAAGGACAATTTTGCAAACGGCAGAATTCTCGTGGCCATCCTCGCCGCAATCATCATTCTGGTCGTGGTGCTCGGTACTGTTGTATTGGTTGTACTGCTGAACGGGGCGGAGAGAAGAATTCCCGTGCAGTACGCAAAAAAAGTAGTGGGCCGCAAAATTGTCGGGGGACAGTCATCCTTTATCCCTCTTAAGGTCAATACCGCGGGAGTTATCCCTGTGATTTTCGCATCTTCCCTGATGCAGTTTCCCATAGTTATCGCCCAGCTGCTTGGACGAAACGGCGGTACGACGCTTTGGGGTCAGATTCTTCGGACCCTGAATTCGGGTAACTGGTGCAATCCCAGACAACCTGTGTATTCCATCGGTCTGCTGATCTATATTGTTCTGGTAATCTTTTTCGCGTATTTCTATACCTCCATTACGTTCAATCCTCTGGAGGTTGCGGACAATCTGAAAAAGAACGGAGGCTTCGTCCCGGGAATACGTCCCGGAAAGCCCACCAGCGATTATCTGACCAATATGCTTAATTACGTGATATTCATCGGCGCTGTCGGGCTCACAATCGTGGCCGTGATTCCGATTTTCTTTAACGGCATGTTCGGCGCGGATGTTTCCTTTGGCGGTACGTCGCTTATCATTATTGTAGGCGTCATTCTGGAGACCTTAAAACAGATCGAAGCCAAGATGCTTGTTCGCAACTATAAAGGCTTCCTTAGTTAAACAGCGGAGAAAAGCAAAATGAAAATCGTTATGCTGGGAGCCCCCGGTGCCGGAAAAGGAACTCAGGCGAAAAGGATAGCGGAAAAATACGGTATCCCGCATGTATCCACGGGTGACATTTTCCGGGCCAATATAAAGAACGGGACAGCTCTCGGAAAAGAAGCGAAGAGCTATATGGATGCCGGGAAGCTTGTACCGGATGATCTTACGGTGCGGATTCTCCTGGATCGCGTTTCCGAACCCGACTGTGAAAAGGGCTATGTTCTGGACGGGTTCCCCAGAACCATTCCTCAGGCGGAGGTTCTTGACCGGGAACTGAAAAAAGCCGGAGAGAAGATTGATTTTGCCATTGATGTGGAGGTTCCTGACGAAAACATCATTGACAGGATGGGCGGAAGAAGAGGATGTCCGAAGTGCGGCGCTTCCTACCATCTGAAATATATTCCTCCTAAAAAGGAGGGTACCTGTGATGTCTGCGGAACAGAGCTTGTTCTCCGGGATGATGACAAACCGGAGACGGTAAAAAAGAGGCTTGATGTATATCATGAGCAGACACAGCCGCTGATTGACTTTTACAGCGGACAGGGGGTCTTGAAGAAGGTTGACGGAACCGTGGATCCGGAGGTTGTATTCAGCGCTATTACCGACATTCTGGGTTAAAGCACAGGAAAGGATGATATGTCGAAAGCGGATGTCATAGAAATTGAGGGAGAAGTAATAGAAAAGCTGCCGAATGCCATGTTTAAGGTGGAGCTGGAGAACGGCCATCAGGTTCTGGCACATATCAGCGGAAAGCTCAGAATGAATTTTATCCGGATTCTTCCGGGAGATAAGGTGACGATTGAGCTGTCCGCCTATGACCTCTCCAAGGGAAGGATAATCTGGCGGGATAAATAAGCGTGACAAATCACTTTTTATGTGGTATAATACTTCCTGCTTTTCGCGCGAAAGCCTGAACTGTCGCGGAGAGGGCCTGTTATGAGGCGTCGGAGGGTACTGCAAGCTTCTTAAGTCACCAGGGTATCTGTTTTGCAGGCCGTAAAGGCCGCAAAAGAGCAAGGCCGAAAGAGAACGGCAGAAAGGAAACAGAAATGAAAGTCAGGTCATCGGTGAAACCGATTTGTGAAAAATGCAAGGTAATCAAAAGAAAAGGTAAAATTCGCATCATCTGCGAAAACCCGAAGCATAAGCAGGTACAGGGATAATTTGGTATAACTGACGTTATACTGGGAAAAAGCCCGCTTCGGGCTTTTTCGTGTGTATTGTTTTACGGTGAAAAAACAGCCGGACAGGCAGTTTTTATCATAATAATAAAAAAAGGAGGTTTAAAGCTCACATGGCTCGTATTGCTGGTGTAGATCTGCCCAGAGAGAAGCGAGTGGAGATCGGTCTGACCTATATCTATGGGATCGGAAGGGCGAGCTCCAACCGAATCCTTTCTGAAGCAGGGATCAGTCCGGATACCCGTGTCAAGGATCTTACCGAGGAAGAAGTGTCAAAGCTTCGTGAAGTCATCGACAGAACGCAGACCATCGAAGGTGATCTGCGCAGACAGGTAGCGATGAACATCAAGCGCCTCGAAGAGATCGGATGCTACAGGGGAATCCGCCACAGAAAGTCTCTTCCCTGCCGCGGTCAGAAAACAAAGACCAATGCCAGGACCTGTAAAGGGCCCAGGAGAACAGTTGCCAATAAGAAGAAGTAATTCTTTTTATGGTGAAGAAACTATTAATGTGTAAGAGAAAGTAGGTTAGTTTACTTATGGCGAAACAACAGTCCAGCGCGAAAAGAAGTACAAAAAAGCGCGTTAAGAAAAACGTTGAACACGGCCAGGCGCATATCCAGTCGTCCTTCAACAATACGATCGTCACTCTGACGGACAATGAAGGAAACGCTCTTTCCTGGGCAAGTGCCGGCGGCCTTGGTTTCAGAGGTTCAAGGAAATCTACTCCATACGCTGCACAGATGGCTGCCGAAACAGCGACAAAGGCGGCGCTCATCCATGGCCTGAAGACGGTGGATGTCATGGTCAAGGGACCGGGTTCAGGCAGAGAGGCTGCAATCCGTGCGTTGTCGGCGGCAGGTCTTCAGGTTACAAGTATTAAGGATGTCACTCCGGTTCCCCATAACGGATGCCGTCCGCCCAAGAGAAGGAGAGTGTAAGCGATATGGCAGTTAATAGAGTACCTGTTCTGAAAAGATGCAGATCCCTTGGTCTTGAACCGGCATATCTTGGTATCAGCAAAAGCTCAGACAGAAATCTGATAAGATCAAGCAGAAAAGTCAGTGAGTACGGACTTCAGATGAGAGAAAAACAGAAGGCCAAGTTTATATACGGCGTTCTGGAAAAGCCTTTCAGAAATTATTATAAGAAGGCCGATCGCATGAAGGGACAGACCGGTGAAAATCTGATGCGGTTCCTGGAGCTGCGTCTGGATAACGTGGTCTTCCGTTTAGGCTTTGCCCGTACAAGAAGGGAAGCCCGTCAGATGGTGGATCATAAAGCATTTACAGTCAACGGAAGAATGGTTAATATTCCCTCCTATTCGGTTAAAAAAGGCGATGTGGTCGAAATTCGCGAAAAGGCCAGAGGCTCTCAGCATATAAAGGATATTTTTGAAATTACCGCAGACAGGACAGTGCCTGCATGGTTATCTGCAGATCAGGAAAATTTCAAGGGAATTGTGGAGGAGCTTCCTACCAGGGATCAGATCGATGTTCCGGTAAATGAAATGTTGATCGTCGAGTTGTATTCCAAGTAATTAAGAGGAAAGTGCAGGAGGTACAAACTTTGTTCGAGTTTGAAAAACCCAGTATTGCGATTGCAGATATTTCGGAAGACAAAAAGTACGGCAGATTTGTCGTGGAGCCGCTCGAACGTGGTTATGGAATTACGCTTGGGAATTCTCTGCGTCGGATTATGCTTTCCTCTCTTCCGGGAACGGCGGTAAGTCAGGTAAGGATCGACGGAATTCAGCATGAATTCAGCACGATCCCCGGTGTCAAGGAAGATGTTACGGAAATAATAATGAATATCAAGGCCCTGGCTATCAGAAACAACAGCTCGATGGACGAGGTCAAGACCGCCTATATTGAATTTGAAGGCGAAGGCGAGGTAACCGCGGCAGACATAAGGGTTGACCAGGATATTGAAATCGTCAATCAGGATGCGCATATTGCTTCGGTTTCCGGCGGCAAGCTCAATATTGAGCTCATTATCACAAACGGGCGCGGCTATGTCAGCGCGGAAAAAAACAAGACAGAGGATCTGGCTATCGGGGTTATCGCCATCGACTCCATCTATACACCGGTGGAGAGGGTTAATCTTAATGTTGAGGATACCCGTGTCGGCCAGGTGACGGACTATGATAAGCTGACACTTGATGTATTTACAAACGGAACCCTTCTTCCCGAGGAGGCAATCAGCCTTGCGGCCAAGGTGCTTTCAGAGCACTTAAGCCTCTTCATCAATCTTTCCGAGACGGCTTCAAAGACCGAGGTAATGGTTGATAAGCCCAACGATGAGGCTGAGAAGGTTATGGAGATGAATATTGACGAGCTGGAGCTTTCGGTCAGAAGCTACAACTGCCTTAAGAGGGCAGGAATCAATACAGTGGCGGAGCTGGTTAATAAAACCTCTGACGATATGATGAAGGTCAGAAATCTGGGGCGTAAATCCCTGGAGGAGGTTCTGGCCAAGCTTAAGGAGCTGGGTCTGGAGCTTAAAGCCAGCGAGGAAGCCAAATAGTATAAAAGTGTTCTCCGTGTCAAGCGGAATGACAGCTTGCTGTCGATTCCTGTTGAACACGAGAGAACCTGATGTCTATGAGCAAAAAAGCTACGCGAAGCGGAGCGATTTGCGAATAGACATCAAGGATTGCGGGAGTTGCGAAGCAACGTAGCAATACGTACTTTTAAGGAAAGTTTAATAGTAACAAGGTGCGTCGGTAAATCCAAAGGGTGCGGCGTTACCGCCTGCCGGGACAATAAGACCACGGGGCATGTCCCGGATTTAAAGGAGGAAAAATATGGGTAAATACAGAAAACTGGGACGCACGTCCTCACAGAGAAAGGCTATGCTCAGAAGCCTTGTGACCGCGCTGATCGTTAACGAAAAGATCGTGACAACAGCCGCGAGAGCCGAGGAGGTTCAGAAGATAGCCGAGCATCTTATCACTCTTGCCAGGAAAGAGAGCGATAATTACGAAACCGTTAAAAAGACGGTGAAGGTTCCCAGAAAGGATAAGGACGGGAAGCGGATCAAGGAAGAGAAGGATGGAAAGAAGGTTACGGTTTACGATGAGATGGAGAAAGAGCTCAAAGTGGACAAACCCTCCAGACTTCATGCGAGACGGCAGATGCTGAAAGTCCTTTATCCTGTGACCGATGTACCGAAGGAGGCCAAGGGACGCAAGCGCAATACCAGGAAGCTGGATGTTCCCGCGAAGCTCTTTGATGAGCTCGCCCCGAGATTTGCGAATCGTGACGGAGGTTATACCAGAATCGTCAAGATCGGACAGCGGAAGGGCGATGCGGCGTTGATGGTTTTGCTGGAGCTGGTTTAAATTGAGTTTATAAGCCGTTATAAAAGGAAGAGGAATAAGTTCCTCTTCCTTTTTTGCTTGCGACTTGCGTGGCGGTATTTTATACTGAAGGACATGGGTATTATAGAAGCTAATCATATTTCCTACGAATATACGCGGCGTGACGACGAGGGGACGGTTCTGGAAATCACCAGGGCCCTGGATGATGTAAGTCTGGATGTTCATCAGGGTGAATTTATAAGCATCCTGGGAGGAAACGGCTCCGGAAAATCCACCTTTGCAAAACACATCAACGCGATCCTCTTCCCCACGGAAGGAACGCTTTTTGTGGACGGGAAAAACACCGCCGAGCCTGAGAACACCTGGAATATACGTCAGGAAGCCGGGATGATTTTTCAGAATCCCGATAACCAGATCATCGGAAATGTCGTGGAAGAGGATGTGGGCTTCGGGCCGGAAAATATGGGAGTCCCCACGGAGGAAATCTGGGAAAGGGTCTATGAGGCGCTGAAAACGGTTGGGATGTATGAATACAGGAAGCATTCCCCGAATAAGCTTTCCGGCGGACAGAAGCAGCGTGTGGCAATTGCGGGCGTCGTAGCCATGCATCCGAAGTGCATCATTATGGATGAGCCCACGGCCATGCTGGATCCCATGGGACGGAAAGAAGTGATCCGTGCTGCCAGAGCTTTAAACGATGTGGAAAAGGTGACTATAATCCTTATTACCCACTATATGGAGGAGGTCATCTATTCCGACAGGGTTTTTGTTATGGATCAGGGAAGGATTGCCTTAAGCGGAACACCTAAGGAGGTGTTTTCGAGAGTTAAGGAGCTGGAAGAACTGCGGCTGACCCTTCCCCAGGCAACCCTTTTAGCGGAGGAATTAAAAAAGGCAGGGCTTAAGCTTCCTGCCGGGATTCTTTCGGAGGATGAGCTGGTGCGGGAGCTTTGCGCTCTGGCGGGGCGGAGAATATAAGGACAACAGGGACGGACAGATGGGGATCATCATAAACCATTTAAGCTATGTATACGGCGCGAATACTTCCTATGAGATCCGGGCTCTTGATGATATTTCCCTGAAGATTGAGGATGGGGAGTTTATCGGACTTATAGGGCATACCGGCTCGGGAAAGTCCACTCTTGCCCAGCATTTAAACGGTCTGCTTAAAGCCACGGAGGGAGAGCTTTTTTTTAACGGGGAGAATATTTACGAGAAGGGCTTCGACATGCGCGCGCTCCGGTTCAAAGTCGGGCTTGTGTTTCAATATCCGGAGCATCAGCTTTTCGAGGAGACGGTTTTTAAGGATGTGTGCTTCGGGCCGAAAAACAAGGGACTAGGAAAAAAGGAAACGGATCTGACGGCTTTTGATGCGCTGCAGAAGGTGCATCTGCCGGAAAAGTATTATTTTTCATCCCCCTTTGAGCTTTCCGGCGGTCAGAAGCGGTGCGTTGCGATAGCGGGAGTTCTGGCGATGAAGCCGGAGGTGCTTGTGCTGGACGAACCCACAGCGGGACTGGATCCCCAGGGAAGGAAGGAAATTCTTACCCTGATCAGGGAATTAAATCACGCCGGGACAACGGTTATTCTTATTTCCCACAGCATGGAGGATGTTGCGGATTTCGTAGGACGTATTGTCGTAATGAACCATGGGCGGGTTTTAATGGACGGGACACCGGGAGAGGTTTTCAGACGTTCGGAGGAGCTTGAGGAGGTCGGGCTCTCTGCTCCGCGGGTAACCCGGGTTATGAAGAAGCTTAAGGAACAGGGTTTCCCTCTCAGGGAGGATGTTACCACGACAGAAGAGGCCGCCCGGGAGATTCTTAAGGTGAGACAGCTGTTCGGCGGGGTTTAAATGAGATGCTAAGAGATATCACTCTCGGACAATATTATCAGACGGAATCGGTTATCCACCGCCTGGATCCCCGTACGAAGATTACGGCGACTTTTTTTTACATCATTTCGCTGTTTTTATTTAACCGGGTCAGTGTATACGCATTGGCGTTTCTTTTCCTGGGAAGTGTCATTGCGCTTTCCCGTGTGCCCCTTTCCTTTATTTTCCGGGGAATGAAGAGCATCGTGTTCCTGCTTTTGGTTACGGTGGTTTTTAATCTTTTTCTGACACCGGGCTATCCGCTTATTTCATTCTGGCGTTTTACCATTACCGATCAGGGGTTGATTATAGCCTCGTTTACGGCGACGCGGCTGATTTTTCTGATTGTGGGTTCTTCACTTTTGACGCTTACCACAACTCCGAATAATTTAACGGACGGGCTGGAACGGCTTTTAAATCCTCTTAAAACCTTCAGGGTTCCGGTGCATGAGGTCGCGATGATGATGTCCATAGCCCTGCGTTTTATCCCGATTCTGCTGGACGAAACCGATAAGATAATGAAGGCACAGCTTTCCCGGGGAGCTGATTTCGAGCATGGAAATCTTATTAAAAGAGCTAAAAATCTTATTCCGATTCTTGTGCCGCTCTTTGTGTCTGCGTTCAGGCGGGCAAACGATCTGGCACTGGCAATGGAGGCGCGCTGCTACCGCGGGGGAGACGGGAGAACAAAAATGAAGCCGCTTCGCTATCAGTCCCGGGACCGGATAGCCTATGGGATTCTGGTCTTATATATTGCGGGAATTATTCTTGCGGGAAGGTTTTCACCGATATGAAGCGGGTTCTCCTTAAGGTTGCCTATGACGGAAGCGCTTATCACGGCTGGGCGGAGCAGGATAATGCGGTGAGCGTCTGCGGAAGCGTCCGGGATGCCATTCTTTCCCTTACCGGAGAGAGGCCGGAGCTTATAGGGGCAAGCCGCACGGATGCCGGAGTACATGCTCTCTGCAATCTGGCAGTTTTCGATACCGCTTCAAGGATTCCTGCAGAAAAATTTTCGGGAGCGCTTAATATCCGGCTGCCGGAGGACATTGTTATACGGGAGTCTTCAGAGGCGGCTCCGGATTTTTCTCCCCGCACGGCAAGGACCATAAAGACCTACCGTTACAGGATTCTCCGTGACAGGTACAATAATCCCCTTGAGCGTCTCTACAGCTGGAGAGCGGGCTATGAACTCAATGTGGAGCGCATGAGAGAGGCTGCGGGACTTCTGACGGGAGAGAACGATTTCCGCTCCTTTGCGTCCTCCCATGCCCAGGTTTTAAGCACCGTGCGGGAGATAACAGCAGTTTCCGTGGAAGAAAACGGAAGTTATATTGACATTACGGTCAGAGGCTACGGATTTTTATACAATATGGTACGAATCATCACCGGAACCCTTGTGGAGGCAGGGAGAGGGCGACTCGAACCGGAGGAGATATCGGAAATTCTGGCTGCCCGGGACAGAAGAAGAGCCGGGCCCACCGCACCGCCTCAGGGACTGACGCTTATGGATATTGAAATATTACCCGGGGACCCCGGGATTACAGGTTAATATTCACAGCCGATTACGGAAAACAGCCTATTGACAGGAGTTTTGGGCTGTAGTAAAATATCATTTGCTGCGAATCCAAGCCCCGGTTCGCAGGGTAACAGGAGAAAGAGAACCAGTTTTTGGAGGAAGATATGGATACTTTTATTGCGAGTCCTTCTACCATTGACAGAAAGTGGTATGTGGTGGACGCGGAAGGGCAGACTCTCGGAAGGATGGCTTCCCAGATTGCGGCCGTGCTTCGGGGAAAGAATAAACCGACATTTACCCCGTTTCTGGATACAGGCGATTACGTGATTGTTGTCAACGCGGACAAGGTTAAGGTTACGGGAAAGAAGCTGGATCAGAAGATATACAGAACCCACTCCGATTATGTGGGCGGCCTGAAGGAAACCACCCTCAGACAGAAGATGGCGAAAAAGCCCGAGCAGGTGGTGGAGCTGGCGATTAAGGGAATGCTTCCCAAGGGCCCTCTCGGAAGAGCGATGTTCAGGAAGCTGTTTGTATACGCGGGACCTGAGCACAAGCATGCGGCACAGAAGCCCGAAGAACTGAAATTTTAAGGGAGGACTTTTGAGAGATGGCTACTAAGAAGGCAGTTACAAGATATTACGGCACAGGCAGAAGAAAGAGCTCCGTAGCCCGCGTTTATCTTATTCCCGGAAAGGGCGAAATCACTGTAAATAAAAGGACACTGGATGACTATTTCGGTGAGGAAACCTTAAAGGTTATTATCCGCCAGCCCCTTGTGGCGACACAGACCGAGGATAAGTATGATGTGCAGGTCAATGTTTACGGCGGCGGCTTCACGGGTCAGGCAGGCGCTATCCGTCATGGTATTTCCAGAGCTCTTCTGGAGGCGGACGGGGATGAGTACCGTCCGATCCTGAAGAAAGCGGGATTCCTTACAAGAGATCCGAGAATGAAGGAAAGAAAGAAGTACGGTCTCAAAGCAGCGAGACGTGCACCGCAGTTCAGCAAGAGATAATAATTGCTTACAAACCCCGAAAACACGCTGGTTTCCGGGGTTTTTCTTTTGAAAAAATCTGTTTGGTTTTAACTCGTTTTGTCTCGGTTTATAGGGGTTAAATAGGGGTTAAATTCCCCTTATGGGTTAAAAAATGGGCTAAACTCCCTGCATTGAAAAAT
>JAILBQ010000034.1 GCA_024680815.1 Lachnospiraceae bacterium
TGTGTACATCGTTTTGGACAGCGATCTATGAACCGTTTGTCCATAAGATGACCTGGAAGGAAATAGAAGAACATTGCAGGGTCATGTGCAGATTTTACAGCTGGACCCGGGCGTTGGATATATAATCACTTTTTTAAGCCGTCATTTGACGGCTAAAAAATAAAAACAAGGTTAGCAAATGCTAACCAAAAAGAGAAACGGAGGGAACAAAATGCTTAAGAGAGTATCTCCTTACATCGGGGAATACAAAAAGTATACCGTGTGGGCGACGGTCATGATGTCCATAGGCATCATCGCAAATATTGTACCGTATTTCTTTCTTTATCAGATCATCTCACCCCTTACCCGGGGAGAGCAGGTCGGTGCTTCTTTTATTCTGATAAGGGTTGCTGCGATAGCTGCCTGTGAGATCATCTTTTCGGTCACGTATGTGCAGGGACTTACATTTTCACATATCGGTGCATATAACACGTTGAAAAACCTGAGAGTTTCGCTACAGGGAAAACTTGAGAAACAGCCTTTGGGAAATATCACAGAACTCGGTACAGGACGTATCAAAAAGGTGTTCACGGATGATATAGATCAGGTTGAGCTTCTGCTGGCTCATGCCATTCCCGAAGGAATAGCAAATACCGCGATTCCGGTGATCATCATTGTACTTATGTTTGTATTCGACTGGCGACTGGGACTGTTATCACTGGTTCCGCTTGTGATAGGAATGTTTGCCATGGGCATGATGATGAAATCCGGATTGGAGAAGATGAATGCCTATTATGAATCCGCCGCCTGCATGAACAATACGATCATCGAGTATGTAAACGGCATGGAGGTTGTAAAGGTCTTCAATAAGGACGGGGATTCCTATAAGCGTTTCGGCGACAGGGTAAGAAGCTATCGTGACTTTACGCTTGACTGGTACAAGGTCTGCTGGCCCTGGATGGCGATCTATTCGAGCGTGCTCCCCTGTCTTGTACTGTTGATGCTGCCTTTCGGATCCATGATGGTGCTCGGCGGAACAATTACGCTTGACAGGATGGTGCTCGTTTTCTGTATGTCCTTTGCTGTGGGTCCGTCAGTCTTAAAAGCACTTAACTTTGCGGGAAAGTTCCCGCAGCTTGATTATAAGATCGCGGAACTGGAGAAGATGATGGAACACCCTCCGCTTAAGGAGGGGACAGCCTCATTCAAAGGTTCTGGCCTCAACGTTGAATTTAAGGATGTTCACTTCGGTTATGAGGATACCGAGGTACTTCACAGCGTGAACCTTTCGCTTAAGCAGGGAACAACCACTGCTCTTGTGGGTGAATCCGGAAGCGGAAAATCAACTCTCGCAAAGCTCCTGGTGCATTATTACGATCTTGACTCCGGAAGCATAACGATCGGCGGACAGGATATAACCGATATGTCCCTTGAGGCACTGAACGATCAGGTGGCATTTGTTTCGCAGGAGCAGTTTTTGTTTAACACCACGCTTTATGAAAATATCCTGATCGGAAAGCCGAATGCCGCGAAAGAGGAAGTGCTTAAAGCCGCTGAAAGAGCCCAGTGTAACGAATTCCTTGAAAGACTCCCTGACGGTATAGAAACGCAGGCAGGCGACGGGGGAAAACAGCTGTCGGGAGGCGAACGCCAGCGGATATCGCTTGCAAGGGCAATCCTTAAGAATGCGCCTGTCATAGTCCTTGATGAAGCGACGGCGTTTATGGATCCCGAAAACGAGGAAAAGATGAATGCGGCGCTTGATGAAATCGTAAAGGATAAGACCGTACTTGTTATCGCTCACAGGCTTTCGACCATAAGGAATGCCGATAAGATCTGTGTGATGAAGGAAGGTAAGTGCATCGCGGCGGATATTCACGATAAATTGTTGAATGACTGTCCGGAGTATAAAAAACTGTGGGATGCATCGGTTTCCGCGAGCACATGGAAAGTAAGGGAGGCGTAAAGTCATGTTAAAGATAATGCACAGACTTATAAATAATACGGGAAAGTATAAGGGGAGGATCCGTGCTTCCTATATAACAGCCTTTTTAAAGGGGCTTATGCTGAAGGCGCCGCTTGTACTGTGCTTCTTCTGTATAAGCTGGTTCATGCAGGGGCAGATGGATAAGGAAAAATGCATATTCCTGGGTGTGGCAGTTCTTATAAGTGTTATTCTGCAGACGGTGTTTGAACATTTATCCAACGTGCTTCAATCGGCGGCCGGTTACATGGTATTCGCGGATATGCGTCTTCGGCTCGGAGATCATTTGAGAAAGCTTCCCATGGGATATTTTACCGAGGGCAATATGGGCAAGATCAGTTCGGTTCTTGCTACCGATATGGTATTCATCGAGGAAAACTGCATGGGAGTATTATCCGAACTGGTGACATTTCTGATCTCCCAGGGAATCATGACGGTCATGATGTTTGTGATGGATATAAGACTGGGGCTGTTATCACTGTTGATCGTTGCGGTATTTATTATAGTAGGAAATCTTATGCTTAAGACTTCCGAAAAGCATTCCGTAATAAAGCAGGAGGCAAGCGAGTCATTGACGGAAGAGGTGCTTGATTTTGCGGAAGGAATCGGGATCATCAAGTCCTACAACATGCTGGGCGAAAAGTCGAAGAGACTGACGGATGAATTTGAAAAGAGCTGCAGGGCGAGCATAGACTTTGAAGTTGCTTACGGCCCCTGGGCAAGGGCTCTTTACCTGACTTTCGGAATCGGTACGGCTCTGGTACTTGCCTTATGTGCTTATCTTTTTAATACCGGTGCGATATCGGATGTATATATGGTAGGCATGGCGCTTTTCCTTTTTGATATGTTCGTGTCGATCAAGAGCTATTACAGCCAGATGGCAAGGCTTACCGTGACGAATGCGAGCCTTGACAGGATCGAAGAGGTCTTTGCCGCGGAGGAGTTAAAGGATGAAGGGAGGAATAAACTCGCAGGAGCTGTTGGCACGGGATCAGATCATGTTGAGATTGCATATGATAATGTCAGCTTCGCCTACACCGATAAGGATGTACTGAAGAATGTATCTTTTGAAATGAAACAGGGCGGGATGACAGCGCTGGTGGGACCGAGCGGCGGAGGAAAATCAACCATAGCATCCCTTTTGGCCCGTTTCTGGGATGTTAAGAGCGGACGGATACTCATAAGGGGAGAAGATATACGAAATGTATCTCTCGGAAGCCTGATGGATCAGATCAGTATGGTTTTTCAGAGAGTCTACCTGTTTCAGGATACGGTGTATAACAATATCGCGATCGGACGTCCTGACGCGACAAAGGAAGAAGTGGAAGAAGCCGCGAAAAAAGCAAGGTGCTATGACTTTATCATGCAGCTTCCCAATGGCTTTGATACCGTGATCGGCGAGGGAGGAGCATCGTTGTCCGGCGGTGAAAAGCAGAGGATATCCATCGCAAGGTGTATTCTCAAGGATTCTCCCATAGTAATCCTTGATGAAGCAACCGCAAGTGTGGACGCCGATAATGAGAGGGCTATCCAGGAGGCGATATCGGAGCTTTGCCGGAACAAGACTCTGCTTGTCATAGCGCACAGGCTTAAGACCATAAAGGATGCGGATCAGATCCTTGTTGTTTCAGGAGGTGAGATTATAGAACATGGTGATCATGCATCACTTATGGATCAGGGCGGAGCATATGCCCATATGGTTTCACTGCAGGCATCTTAAGCGCAGCAAGTGTTTTGTTTGAGAAAAAACTTGACAAACTATTCCGTGGATGATAGTTTATAGATGTTAGCGAACAATGTTAGCAAATGAAGTTAGCGTAACGAATGAGATATGCCAAGAGATAAAACAGTCAATCATATCAGGATCATGGCGGCTGCCAAAGAAGAATTTCTGGAGCGCGGTTATGAGAAAGCGTCCATGAGAGGCATAGCAGACCGCTGCGGACTGACTGCAGCCGGGATATACAGGCATTGCAGGGATAAAGAGGATCTCTTCTTCCAACTGGTTTCTCCTGCTGAGGAAAAACTTAAGGAATGGGCGAGAGGACATATGCGCAGGTATGAGGAGCCGGTGAAGAAGGGGAAGAAGATCACATGGCAGGATTCCAATATTGATATGATGAGAGAGCTCGTATATCCGAATATGGAGGATTACCATCTTCTGGTAGCGAAATCGAAGGGGAGCAGGTATGAGAACTTTCTCCATGATATGACGGAGGAATCACAGAATAAGTTTCTTTCATATCTGAAAGGGGTGAGAACAGCCGGGACAAACAAACCTTATCTGTCCCCGCAGAAGCTGCACCTTTTGATGACTGCATATATAACGGCATTGTTTGAGCCGGTCGTTCACAATTACTCTTATGAAGAAGCAGTTGACGCACTTGAAACACTTGAAAAATTCTTTTTACCCGGCTGGAAGCTGCTGATGGATTTATAAAGCCGGTACAAAATATAGTAAATTCACACTCACCGTCTGGTTCCGTAATGGAATCAGGCGGTGAGGGCGTTTTAGGGGTAAGTTAACGAAAGACAGTTTCTGAAAGCAAGGTTTCATGAAAAGATAGGTTATGAGCTGGTGGCACGGGACAGGCTAAAGATCGGAGAAGCGTTAAAGCGGGTGTCTTTGGGATATTTCCAGACCAACGATACCGGAGCGATACTAAATGCCATAACGACAGGACTGGCCACACTTAAGATTGAATGCGGATTTATTCCGTATAACTGCCTGCACATATTTGTGTTGAAAGCGGCAAGACAACTATCTGCAATCTGATCGCAAGATTTTATGACGTTACAAAAGGCAGTATAACACTTGGAGGTGTCGATCTGAAAAAATACAGTCTTGACAGCCTTCTTGCGAATATTTCAATGGTGTTTCAGAATGTTTATCTGTTCAATGATACCGTTCGCGCAAATATCTGTTTCGGCAGAGAAAATGTGTCGGAGGAAGAAATGATTGAAGCCGCGAAGAAAGCACGCTGCCACGATTTTATCATGGAGCTGCCGGACGGATATGATACAGTGATCGGAGAAGGAGGCGGAACGTTGTCGGGAGGACAGAAACAGAGGATTTCCATAGCCAGGGCAATCCTTAAGGACTCACCGATCATCATACTGGATGAATCAACCGCGAGTATAGATCCTGAGAACGAGCATCTGATCCAGGGCGCTCTGACGGAGCTATCAAAAGGAAAAACCGTAATCATAATCGCCCACAGACTGGCAACGATCGAGGCGGCAGACCAGATCCTTGTAGTGGATGACGGATCTGTCGTTGAAAGAGGAAAGCACGAAGAGCTGATAAACCTGGGCGGAAAGTATGCAGGCTTTGTCAGGATACGACAGGAAGCGGAGAACTGGAAGATAGCCTGAAAATCACAGGCGGTCTGAAAAAGCGCTACGCGGTAGTTTTTTCGCTGGATATTTACGATTTCATGTGATATACTATCTCAGTATGTGTTGTCAGATGCCCTCGGAAGAGCCGCGGGGAATCCGGCCCGCCTGCGGACAGTAAGTAGTGTCCGCCAGGTTTATTGTTATAGGAGATTCGGAGGAAAGTAAGAGGAAATGAGTTTACAGGTCGAGAAGTTGGAGCATAACATGGCACGCCTTACCATAGAGGCGGGAGCGGATGAGCTGGAAAAAGCAATTAATAAGGCGTATCTTAAAAACAGGGGGAAGATAGCCATTCCCGGTTTCCGTAAGGGTAAGGCCCCGCGCAAGCTGATAGAAAAGATGTACGGGAGCGATATCTTTTATGAGGATGCTTCGAGAGAGCTTGTAAATGAATCCTATGCAAAAGAAATCAAGGAGCATAAGGAGCTTGAGATTGTTTCAAGGCCGAAGGTCCAGGTTCAGAAGATAGCCCAGGGGGAGCCTTTTGTCTATACGGCTGAGGTTGCGCTTAAGCCCTCTGTGGAGCTTGGAAAATATAAGGGTATAAAGGTGACGAAGATTGATACCGCCGTTACCGACGAAGAGGTAGAGGAGAGGATTAACACCGAGCTGGAGAGGAGCTCCCGTCTGGTAGTGGTGGAGCGGCCGATTCAGGACGGAGATGTGGCCACCATTGACTTTGAGGGCTTTATTGACGGAGAGCCCTTTGAAGGAGGAACGGGGTCGGATCACGACCTCACTATCGGTTCGCATTCCTTCATAGACAATTTTGAAGAGCAGCTGATCGGAAAGAGCAGGGATGAGGAGACCGAGGTAAACGTCACCTTCCCGGAGGAATACCATGAAAAGAGCCTTGCGGGGAAGAAAGCCTTGTTTAAGGTGACGATAAAGGAGGTTAAGGAAAAGCAGATTCCCGAGCTGGATGATGAATTCGCGGAGGATGAGGGCTTTGATTCCGTTGAAGAATACCGCACGGATGTTAAGAATAATATTCAGAAAAGAAAGGAAGCTGACGCGAAGGCAAAGAAGGAGGATGAGCTGGTACGCGCCCTTATTGCGGATTCCAATATGGATATTCCGGATGCCATGGTGGAAACCGAGGCGGAGCGGATGGTGGAAAACTATGCCATGGGAATCCAGAATCAGGGTCTTTCCTTCAGTCAGTATCTGAAATATACGGGAAGCACTCCGGAGCAGATGGTGGAGCAGATGGGCGACAGAGCCCGCAGCATGATAGAAAGCCGGCTGGTGCTGGAGGCCGTGGCAGAGGCGGAGGAGCTTAAGGCCACGGAGGAGGAAGTGGAAGAGCGCATAAAGGAAATGGCCGAGGGGTACCGGATGGAGCCGGAAAAGCTGAAGGATATAATGGGCGAGGAGGAGCTGGAATCCGTGCGTACCGACATCGCCATCCGGAAAGCTGCGGATTTCCTTCTTGAAAATGCGAAGGAAGTGGAAGAGAAAAAGGATAAAAATGATAAGGAATAAGGCGGATCAGACAAGAACCTGTGCCAGGCACGGAAAGGAAGAGCGATGTTAGTCCCTACAGTTATAGAAACCACTAATCGTGGTGAGCGTGCATATGATATTTATTCAAGGCTTTTAAAGGAAAGGATCATTTTTCTTGCGGATGAGGTCAGCGACTATACCGCAGGGCTGATTGTGGCGCAGATGCTGTTTCTGGAGGCTGAGGATCCCGAGAGGGATATTCATTTTTACATTGACAGCCCCGGAGGATCCGTCACGGCGGGCATGGCCATCTATGATACAATGCATTACATTAAATGTGATGTTTCCACAATCTGTATCGGTATGGCGGCGTCGATGGGGGCTTTTCTCCTTGCCGGAGGGACTAAAGGAAAACGTCTGGCTCTTCCGAACGCGGAGATCATGATTCATCAGCCGCTGGGCGGGACTCAGGGACAGGCCTCCGAAATCGAAATCGCGGCAAAGCATATTCTTCGAACAAAGGAGAAGCTTAATCGTCTGCTTTCCGAAAACACGGGAAAGCCTTTCGAGGTTGTGTCGGCAGATACCGATCGTGACAACTGGATGAGCGCCGAAGAAGCCATGGAATACGGGATTGTTGATAAGGTTATACAAAACAGGGCGGTTCTGGAAGAAGAGAAGGATTCAAAGGAAAGCTGATGGTTAAGAATAACGACGGCAGAATCAGATGCTCGTTCTGCAATAAGTCACAGGATCAGGTTCGCAAGCTTATTGCCGGGCCGAACGGGGCCTATATCTGCGATGAGTGTATCGCGATATGCGCAGACATTATTGAAGAGGAGAACGAAGAGGAGCCCGTTCAGGAAAACGCGCTGGATATAAACCTCCTGAAACCTGTTGAAATCAACGATTTCCTCAATGACTACATTATAGGACAGGATGACGCCAAAAAGGTACTTTCCGTGGCGGTTTACAACCACTATAAGAGGATAATGTCCAAAGAGGAGTCGGAGGTTGAGCTGCAGAAGAGCAATATCCTAATGCTCGGCCCCACCGGTTCGGGAAAAACGCTATTGGCACAGACTCTTGCACGTATTATTAACGTTCCTTTTGCGATCGCGGATGCCACGAGTCTGACCGAGGCCGGTTATGTGGGCGAGGATGTGGAGAATATTCTGCTGAAGCTTATACAGGCGGCGGATTATGATATCGACCGGGCCCAGATCGGAATAATTTATATCGACGAGATTGATAAGATAACCCGAAAGGGCGAGAATGTTTCCATTACCAGAGATGTTTCGGGAGAAGGAGTTCAGCAGGCTCTGTTAAAGATTCTGGAGGGGACGCTGGCATCGGTTCCGCCCCAGGGAGGAAGAAAGCATCCTCATCAGGAGCTTATACAGATTGACACGATAAATATTCTCTTTATCTGCGGCGGCGCCTTTGAGGGACTTGAAAAGATAATTCAGACGAGACTTGATAAAAAGTCCATAGGCTTTAATGTCGAGATCGGAAAAAAGGAAGACGAGGATATAGGGGCAACCTTCCACAAGGTTCTTCCCGAGGATCTGAATAAATTCGGGCTTATTCCGGAGCTTATCGGGCGCCTGCCCGTGACGGTCGCCCTGGATAATCTTGATACCGATGCGCTTATCCGGATTCTTACCGAACCGAAAAACGCCATTACGAAGCAGTATACAAAGCTTCTGGATCTGGATGACGTAAAGCTCTCCTTTGAGAAGGACGCAATTTCTGCCGTTGCCGCAAAGGCGGTCAAGAGAAAAACCGGAGCCAGAGGGCTGCGTTCAATTCTGGAATCCATTATGACAGATGTTATGTATGAGGTTCCGTCCGATGAAAGCATCAGCGAAGTGATTGTGACCAAGGAAGCGGTGGAGGGAATCAGTAAACCGCTGGTCGTTCATTACGAAAAAGAAGAAAAGGAAGCAAAATAAGGCATGGATTAAAAAGGCGGCCACGGAGCCGCCTTTTACAGATAGAAAAGGGCTATGAACAGAAGAAGATCTGTAAAATTACCGGCGGCCGCTTTGCAGGATATGACGATTCTGCCGGGGGAAATAGTATATCTGGAGCTGGGAGGGAAGCAATCCGTCCTGGCGGCTCTCGAAGCCATGAAGGGCGGCCGGGAGCTTTTTCTGGTTATGGAAAAGGAGCATTCGGAGAACATATCTGAAGAGCATTGCCATACCGTCGGCTGTGTCTGCCTGATCCGGCAGGTGATGCGTTCCAACGGAAAAAACGCCCGGATTATGATTGAGGGATTACGGCGCGGACGGCTTAAAAAGATCATAAATAATGAAAAACTTCTTTCCTGCAGGGTAACGGAATATCTTAAAGAGGATGAAGATGCTCCCGAAGCGGATGTTGTGGAGGCAATGTGCCGCAATCTTTCGATGTCCCTTACGGACTATCTCTGGCAGCAGCCCAAACTCAGCCGTGCGATAATGAAAAAAATAAAGGGGATTAAGGATGCGGGTACGCTGCTGGACTGGGTCGGCGCATCCCTCCCCATTGAATCCCTTAAGAAGCAGGAGATTCTGGAGGCAGTCAGGATTACGGATCGGTATGAGGCAGTAATGAAAATACTGGAGAGCGAAACCGGTCTTGCGAAGATCCGCGCGGATCTCATTAATTCCCTCCAGGAAAAAATGGATCACAATCAGCGGCAGTATGTTCTCGAGGAGCAGTTAAAGCTCATACGCGCCGAGCTTGGTGAAGATACAACGGATACCGAGGCGGATAAATACCTGCATACTCTGGAGGAGCTCAACGCATCCGGGGAGGTTAAGGAAAAAATCCGCAAGGAAATCGAGAAGTTTAAAAATATTCATACGCTCTCCTCGGAAAGCGGAGTTATGCAGAGCTATATAGAGACTCTTCTTCGTATGCCCTGGGATAATATGTCGGAGGAGAACAAGTCGTTAGAAAACGCCAGCGCTGTTCTGGAGCGGGATCATTACGGTCTGGATAAAGTAAAGGAGAGGATTCTGGAATTTCTCGCAGTGCGAAATCTGACCGAAAAGGGACAGTCTCCGATTATCTGTCTTATCGGGCCTCCGGGGACAGGGAAAACCTCCATCGCCAAATCCCTCGCAGAGGCGCTCGGACGCAAATATATCCGGATTTCCCTCGGAGGTGTCAGAGACGAGGCGGAAATACGCGGCCACAGAAAAACCTACGTGGGTGCCATGCCGGGAACCATCGCCATGGGGCTGGAGCATGCAGGGGTGAAAAACCCCCTGATGCTTTTAGACGAGATTGACAAGCTCGGGCAGGAATACAGAGGGGCCACGGCCAGCGCTCTTTTGGAGGTTCTGGATTCAGAACAGAACAAAGCGTTCCGGGATCATTATATCGAGATTCCGATTGATCTTTCAGAGGTTCTGTTTATTGCCACGGCGAATTCCGATATGGATATTCCCAGACCGCTTTATGACAGGATGGAGGTCATCGAGCTTTCGGGTTACACCGAGAATGAGAAGTTCCATATTGCCAGGGAACATCTGATCGCAAAACAGCTGGAAAAGAACGGGCTTAATAAAAAACAGCTGATATTTTCCGACGCGGCGCTTAAGACCATGATAAATCTGTACACCAGAGAAGCCGGAGTCAGGGCGCTGGAGCGCAGAATCGGCGAGGTATGCAGAAAGTGCGCCAAGGCTATATATGAGGGAAAGACTACTAATATACGCCTGACAAACCGCAATATCCGGGAATATCTCGGGAAGGAAAAATATCAGCCTGAGGAAACGGCCGGGAAAAATGAGGTGGGCGTCGTACGCGGTCTGGCATGGACAGCCGTGGGCGGGGTCACTCTGGAGATAGAGGTCAATATCATGCCAGGTAAGGGCACCCTTCTGGTGACGGGTAAAATAGGAGACGTAATGAAGGAGTCCGCCCGGGCAGGACTTACCTATATTCGTTCCATAAGCGACAAGCTGGGTATTGCTCCGAATTATTACAAATCACATGATATTCATATACACATTCCGGAAGGAGCCACTCCGAAGGACGGTCCGTCCGCCGGTGTGACAATGGTTACAGCCATGGTAAGCGCACTCACGGGAAGGCCTGCCCGTTCTGATGTCGCCATGACGGGAGAGGTGACCCTGCGCGGAAGGGTTTTGCCGATCGGCGGTCTTAAGGAAAAGATTCTGGCAGCGAAGAATGCCCGGATTAAAACCGTTCTGGTTCCCGAGAAGAACCGGGGTGATGTTGAGGAAATATCCGATGAAATTAAAGACGGGGTGGAAATTCGCTTTATGAAGGAGGTTCAGGAAATTCTGGATATAACATTATGTAAACCTAATGTTTCTTCTTCAGGGCAGGGCAGGAAACAGACGGAGGCCGTAAAGCATGGTCATCAGAAGTGTCAGTCTTGAAACAGTTGTCGGAGTGACCACAAAGATTCTGCCGAAGCATGAACTCCCGGAAATTGCCTTTTCCGGTCGAAGTAACGTGGGAAAATCATCATTGATAAATGCCCTCGTCAACCGGAAAAGTCTGGCCAGAACCTCTTCGACTCCCGGAAAAACCCAGACCATCAATTATTATAATATTAATGATGCTCTTTATTTCGTTGATCTGCCGGGATACGGCTACGCAAAGGTGAAGCTGGATTTTAAAGAAAAGTGGGGGCCGATGATAGAACGGTTCCTGAAACGCTCACGAACTCTCCGGCAGGTTTTTCTGCTTGTGGATATGCGCCGCCCCCCCACCGCAGACGATCTTATGATGTATGAATGGGTTTGCGGGAATGGCTTTGAGGCCGTAGTTATTGCCACTAAAGCGGATAAGCTGAAGCGAAGCGAGTTTTCGGGAGCTCTGGATAAAGTGAAATCCGCCTACCCTGCGGCCCGGCCGCCGCTGGTGATCCCTTTTTCAGCGGTGACGAAGCTTGGTAGGGATGAGATTTGGGAAACAATAGAGGAAGTTCTTTAAGAGGGAAGGAGGATGCCGCCCCTGCGGTATTAAGGAAAATGACAAAGGTAGATATTATTTCAGGCTTTCTGGGCGCCGGAAAAACAACTCTGATCAAGAAGCTGATAGCGGAATCATTTACGGGAACGCAGATAGTTCTGATTGAAAATGAATTCGGTGAAATCGGTATAGACGGAGGCTTTTTAAAAGAGGCCGGGATAAACATTACGGAGATGAATTCGGGCTGTATCTGCTGTTCGCTTGTGGGAGATTTCGGCAGGGCACTTACCGAGGTTGTGGAAACCTATCATCCTGAACGGATCATAATTGAGCCCTCCGGTGTCGGGAAGCTTTCCGATGTGGCGAAGGCGGTGCAGCGCATAGATGAGAAGGAAGGCCTTGTTATTAACGCCCTGGTGACAGTGGTGGATGGCGTGAAGGCCAGAATGTATATGAAGAATTTCGGAGAATTCTTCAACAATCAGGTGGAAAGCGCGGGAACCATCGTGATAAGCCGTACTCAGAACATGAGCAGGGAAAAGCTTGACGAGCTTATCAAGCTTCTGCGGGAGCACAACGCGGAGTCCGAGATAATCACGACTCCCTGGGAGGACATTACCGGGGATCAGATATTAAGTACAATTGAGAAGAGCAATACACTTGCAGATATGATCGCCTCCCTCTCCGCGGTTCCGGATGAGGAAGAGCACGAGCATCATCATCACCATCATGAGCATGGGCACGAACACGAGCATGAACATGAGCACGAACACGACCATGACCATGAACACGAGCATGAGCATGACCATGAACATGAACATGAGCATGAACACGAGCATGAGCATGACCATGAACATGAGCATGAACACGAGCATGAGCACGAGCATGACCATGACCATGAACATGAGCACGAGCACGACCATGAACACGAGCATCATCACCACCATCATGACGCCGACGAGGTGTTCCAGAGCTGGGGCGCGGAGACGGCACATACCTTCAGCCGGGAAGAACTGAAAGGAATTCTGGAGACACTGAAGGAGGGAGATGAGTACGGTGTTGTTCTCAGAGCCAAGGGTTATGTTGCCGGAAAGGATTCTGAGAGGTGGCTTCATTTTGATCTGACCCCGGGAGAATATGAAATCCGTGATGGGCTGGCGGAAGCAACCGGGCGGCTCTGTGTCATAGGCTCCGGTATTCATGAGGACGCTCTGAAAACCCTGTTTGGGCTTGATTAAGGCATAACGGAGAAAAAGCATGATTCGAAAGAGGGAAGTGCTGGTATATCTCCTGACCGGTTTTCTGGAAAGCGGAAAGACCAGTTTTATCAGGGAAGTGATTCGGGAAGGGCAGTTTGCCGACGGTAAAGCTACCTTATATATCCGCTGTGAAGAGGGGATAGAGGAGCTGGACGATGCAACCATGACCGACAACCGGTTTATTTTAAGGGTCGTTGAAGAGGAGGAGGAAATCACCCCTGAATATCTGAAAAAATGTGAGGAATATATAAAACCGGACCGGGTTGTGATTGAGTATAACGGAACCTGGGATCCGGATCGGCTCATTGAGGCTTTTCCGGAAAGCTGGATGCTGGTGGAAGGAATTGCGACGGTGGACTCCACAACCTTCGAGCAGTACCTTTCCAATATGAAGCAGATGATGACAAGACAGTTTGCATACGCGGATCTCATCGTATTTAACCGGAGCGACAGGGAAAGCATGAATCTTGCGGCCTATAAACGCAAGGCCAGAGCGGTGAACCGTCGTTCCCAGGTGATTTTTGAAATGAAAGACGGTTCCGTGGATCCCAATATCCGGGAGGAACTGCCGTACAGCCTGGACGATGAGGTGATCGAGATCACCGATGAGGATTACGGGATCTGGTATCTGGATTGCTATGAGCACCTTGACTCCTATCTGGGAAAGGTGGTGCGGTTCAAGGGCTATGTATATAAACCAAGGCACGGAAAAGGAAAGTTTTTTGTAGCAGGACGCCGGTGCATGACCTGCTGTGAGGCGGATATCCAGTTTTACGGTTTTCCCTGTGCATATGAAGAAGAGGGGAAATTAAAAGACCGGGATGTCGTAATGGTGACAGCGGAAGTCATGACTACGAAAAGACCCGATGTGGATGAGCCGGTTCCGGCATTGTTAGCCCGTGAAGTGGAAAAGACTGAACCGCCTGCGGAAGAAATAGTATTCTTTTAATTACGTGAGTAAAAAATATAGATACGATAGAAAAAGCGAGAAAAATATAAGATTAAATGACCTATTTCGGATTTTTGACGGTTGCATATAAAGAAGCAAAAAATTATTATATCAGTTGTGGTTAGCACTCAGATAAGGCGAGTGCTAATAATCAGAAAAGGTGCTTCTTAAATATTAAGCATCACATAAAGATATTATTTTTTATAAGGAGGCTCTAAAATGAAGTTAAAACCGTTAGGTGACAGAGTTGTGTTAAAGCAGCTGGAGGCTGAGGAGACCACGGCTTCCGGTATCGTTCTTCCCGGAAAGGATAAGGAAAAGCCCCAGCAGGCGGAAGTTATAGCAGTAGGTCCCGGCGGGGTTGTGGACGGCAAAGAGATCAAGATGGAAGTCAAGAAGGGCCAGAAAGTCATTTATTCCAAGTATTCAGGAACGGAAGTTGAGCTGGATGATAAGGAAAAGGTGATCATTGTTCGCCAGAATGACATTCTTGCAATTATCGATTAAGAGAGGAAACGGAGGATAAGGAAATGGCTAAGGAACTTAAATACAGCGCAGATGCCCGTAAGGCTCTGATGTCGGGTGTGGATCAGCTTGCGGATACCGTCAGCGTAACTCTTGGACCGAAGGGCAGGAACGTGGTTCTGGATAAGTCTTACGGCGCACCGGTGATTACCAATGACGGTGTTACTATTGCCAAGGAAATCGAGCTTGAGGATCCCTTTGAGAATATGGGTGCCCAGCTTGTAAAGGAAGCGGCAACGAAAACCAACGATGTGGCCGGCGACGGTACAACGACCGCAACGGTTCTGGCTCAGGCCATGATTCATGAGGGAATGAAGAATCTCGAGGCGGGCGCAAATCCGATGATTATGCGCAAGGGAATGAAGAAAGCCTGTGATGCCGCGGTGGATTCCATTGTTAAAATGAGCTCAAAGGTTTCCAGTAAGGATCACATTGCGAAGGTTGCGTCGATTTCGGCCAGCGATGAAAAGGTCGGCCAGATGGTGGCTGACGCCATGGATAAGGTTTCCAAGGATGGCGTTATTACAATTGAAGAGTCGAAGACAATGCAGACCGAGCTGGATATGGTGGAAGGAATGCAGTTCGACCGCGGTTATGTATCGGCCTATATGTGCACCGATATGGATAAGATGGAGGCGGTTCTGGAGAATCCCTACATTCTTATTTATGATAAAAAGATCTCCACTGTTAATGATATGCTTCCTTTGCTTGAGGAAATTGTCAAGCGCGGCGCTGCTCTTCTGATTATTGCCGAGGATATCGACGGCGAAGCTCTGACGACTCTCATTGTCAATAAGCTCCGCGGTACATTTAATGTTGTGGGCGTGAAGGCTCCCGGCTATGGTGACAGGCGTAAGGAAATGCTTCAGGATATTGCGATTCTTACCGGCGGAAAGGTTATCTCCGAAGAGGTCGGCCTGGAGCTTAAGGATGCGACGCTTGATCTTCTGGGACACGCAAAGAGCGTGAAGGTCAACAAGGACAACACCGTGATCGTGGACGGCGGCGGAAAGAAGGCTGATATCAAGGCCCGTACCAACCAGATCCGTGCGCAGATCGAAACCACCACTTCTTCCTTCGATAAGGAAAAGCTTCAGGAGAGGCTTGCGAAGCTTGCGGGCGGAGTTGCCGTGATTCGTGTCGGTGCAGCGACCGAGACCGAAATGAAGGAAGCGAAGATGAGGATGGAGGATGCCGTGAACGCAACCAGAGCGGCTGTCGAGGAAGGCATTATCGCCGGCGGCGGTTCCGCATATATCCACGCACAGAAGGATGTGGCAAAGCTGGTTGACAAGCTTGACGGTGATGAGAAGACAGGAGCCAGGGTTGTGCTTAAGGCTCTGGAGTCTCCGATCTATCATATCGCGGCGAATGCCGGATTGGAAGGCTCGGTTATCATCAACAAGGTTAAGGAGTCCAAGGCAGGAGTCGGTTTTGACGCTCTCACAGAGCAGTATGTCGATATGGTGAAGGCCGGAATCCTGGATCCCGTAAAGGTGACGCGTTCCGCGCTGCAGAACGCAACTTCTGTGGCCAGCTCGCTGCTCACAACCGAAGGCGTTGTGGCGACAAAGAAGGAGCCCGCTCCTCCTATGCCTGCCGGAGGCGGCGCCCCGGGAATGATGTGACGCGTAAGCATTGAGCCACGCAAGGCTGTAAAAATAAACGCGGGTAAGCTGTTTTTTAGCTTACCCGCGTTTTATTTTACAGCCTTATGCGGCGAAAGCCGCGCATCGAGGGCGCAAAGCGCCCGAGATGAGGCGTGGCTCAAAAGAAGAGGAGGAGAGGCGAAAGCCGCGCATCGAGGGCGCAAAGCGCCCGAGATGAGGCGTGGCTCAAAAGAAGAGGAGGAGAGGCGAAAGCCGCGCATCGAGGGAAGCAAGCGGAAAAGAGTAGAGCAAAAAGGAAGGATAGGAGCTTGCTTCCCGAGATGAAGCGTGGCGCAATACGAGGAACGCGGCGTGGCCGGAAGGGAAAGGATAAGCTTTTTGCGGTATAGTCCGTGACAAGCGGAGGCGTTTCTGATACAATACCCTTCATGCTGACGGATTTTAAACGCAAATTTATAGGAGACAGGCAGTTTTACGCCATGGTGCTGCGGGTTGCGGTACCGATCATGATCCAGAACGGGATCACGAATTTTGTGAGCCTTCTTGATAATATCATGGTGGGGCAGATCGGTACCGAGCAGATGAGCGGTGTGGCCATCGTGAATCAGCTGCTCTTTGTCTATATACTTTGTATATTCGGCGGACTGGCCGGCGCGGGGATCTTC
>JAILBQ010000062.1 GCA_024680815.1 Lachnospiraceae bacterium
AAATCGGTGATATCCTTAAAGCCGGGCTTTCCGGGAAAACTCCCGGCGCGGCGGATGTGCTCAAATACAAAACATATATGATGCTGTATCTGGCGGGTCAGTACGAAAAACGGGGCTGGGTCATGCAGCTCCACTACGGCTGCAAGAGGGACAACAACGCCTTTATGTATAAAAAGATCGGGCCGGACACCGGGTTTGACTGCATAAACAATCATGCTCCCTCTTCAGAGCTTGCGGATTTTTTAAATGCCCTTTCTGCCACGGATTCCGTTCCGAAGACGATCATTTATTCCCTTAATCCGAATGACGATGCAGCCATCGGTTCCGTCATCGGGTGCTTCCAGGGAGGGGGAATAAAATCAAAGCTGCAGCAGGGCAGCGCCTGGTGGTTCAACGATCATATCACCGGGATGACGGCGCAGCTGAAAAGCCTGGCGAATCTTTCCGCCCTCGGAAATTTCGTCGGGATGCTCACGGATTCCCGCTCGTTTTTATCCTATACGAGGCATGACTATTTCCGCCGGATTCTCTGCGGGATGATCGGGGAATGGGTGGAAAACGGGGAATATCCGGACGATGAAAAGCTGCTGGGACAAATCATCAAAGGCATAGCCTTCAACAATGCCGTGGAATATTTCGGCTTTGAGCTTGATAAGGTATAAGTATGCGCTATGAATTCCGTTTCAGGGTGAGACCCCTGGATATCTGGCAGGTGAGGATGTACTATTCCTACAGCTCCTATCTGGCGGTGGTGAACTTAACCTGCATAGTCTCTTCGGTGGCCCTCATAATCGCAACCTGGAACACCTCCGCTCCCTGGTTCAAGGTGGTAATGGCCATATTTTTCTCACTCTTTACCGTGATCCAGCCTCTGGTGATTTATTTAAGCTCCAGGGCGCAGCTTAAGGAAAACGCGCCGGAGCTGACGCTTACTTTCACGGAGGAAGGAATTGACATCCGGGAGGGGGGAAGGTTCGAGCATCGTCTCTGGAAAGAGGTAGTGAGCTTTACCGTGAAGCCCACTCTCGTTATCGTTTATACGGACGGCAGTCACGGGTATATTCTGACGAACAGGGTGCTGGGGGAAAACCGGAAGGAATTCATTAAGGATGTAAAAAGTAAGCTCGTGGAATCACGCGGCAGGGCTGCAAAGTAACATATAACGGAGGATAAGAAATTATGGAAATGACATTGAGATGGTACGGCAGTGAGTTTGATACGGTTACTCTCCGGCAGATCCGGCAGATCCCCGGGGTGAAGGGCGTCATTACAACGCTCTATGACACCGCGCCGGGGGAGCTGTGGAAAAGAGAGAGAATCCACGCTCTGAAGAGAGAGGTGGAGGAGGCGGGCCTTAAGATTTCCGGCATCGAGAGCGTTAATATCCACGACGCCATAAAGACCGGCGCTCCTGAACGGGAGGAATATATCGACAACTATATCGGCACGCTGAAGGCCCTGGGAGAAGAAGATATCCACATGGTCTGTTATAACTTCATGCCGGTGTTTGACTGGACCCGTACGGAGCTTGCCAGAGTCAGGCCCGACGGCTCCACTGTTCTGGCCTACACCCAGAAAGCGGTGGACGAGCTCGATCCGGAGAGGATGTTTGAATCCATTGCGGGAGACACCAACGGTACGGTTATGCCGGGATGGGAGCCGGAGCGGATGCAGAAGGTCAAGGAGCTTTTTGCCATGTATAAAGAGGTGGACGACGAGAAGCTCTTTGCAAATCTTAAATATTTCCTGGAGAGGATCATGCCGGTCTGCAATGAATATGACATCAATATGGCGATCCATCCCGACGATCCGGCCTGGAGTGTGTTCGGCCTTCCCCGCATCATAATCAATCAGAAGAATATCCTGAGAATGATGAAGATGGTGGACGATCCCCATAACGGAGTGACCTTCTGTTCAGGTTCCTACGGCACAAACCTGGAAAACGACCTGCCTGGGATGATACGCGCTCTTAAGGGGCGGGTGCATTTTGCCCATGTCAGAAACCTCAAATTCAATTCGCCCGGGGATTTCGAGGAGGCGGCCCATCTTTCCAGCGACGGTTCCTTCGATATGTACGAAATCATGCTTGCCCTTTACGAAACCGGTTTTTCCGGCCCCATCCGTCCCGACCACGGAAGGATGATCTGGGGCGAAAAAGCCATGCCGGGCTACGGTCTCTACGACCGGGCTCTGGGCGCAGCGTATTTAAACGGTCTGTGGGAGGCCATTGAAAAAACTCATTAAGGAAAACAGGGGGACGGACAATGAAGCTGAGTAATGATGGTTTACATAATTCAAAAGAGTGGACGGAAAAAGGCTTTACCCTGCCGCGCTTTGACAGGCAGGAGATGATAGGGCGGACCAGGGAAGAGCCGCTCTGGGTGCACTTCGGAGCAGGCAATATTTTCCGTGCCTTTCATGCCGCGGCGGCCCAGAAGCTTTTGAACGAAGGAGTTATCGACCGCGGGATCACGGTAGTGGAAGGCTTTGACTATGAAATCGTGGAAAAGATGTACAGGCCCCACGACGATCTTTCCGTTCTTGTTACCCTGAAGGCGGACGGAAGCGTGGAAAAAACCGTGGTGGGAAGCATCGGGGAATCCTGCATTCTGGATTCGGAAAACGGAGAGGAGTTTACACGGCTTAAAGAGATTTTTGCCTCTCCCTCACTTAAGCTGGCAACCTTTACGATTACCGAAAAGGGCTACAGTTTAAAAGACGCAAAGGGCGGGCTGATTCCACCGGTCAAAGCGGACTTTTCCGCTGGGCCGGAAAAGCCGGAGAGCTATATCGGAAAGGTCACGGCTCTTTTATACGAGCGCTTTTTAAAGGGAGAAGAGCCCCTGGCCATGGTAAGCACAGACAACTGCTCACATAACGGGGATAAGCTCAAAGACGCCGTAAGCGCTTTCGCAAAGGCCTGGGAAGAGGGCGGAAAGGTTAAGGAGGGCTTTGTTAAATACGCGGTGGAATCCGGAAAAGTTTCCTACCCCTGGAGCATGATTGACAAGATCACGCCGCGTCCCGACCCTTCGGTGGAGGAGATATTAAGGAAGGACGGAGTCGAGGAGCTGGAGAATGTAATTACCGAAAAGAAAACCTATGTGGCACCCTTTGTCAATGCGGAGGAATCGGAATATCTGGTGATTGAGGACGATTTTCCCGGTGGAAGGCCGGAGCTTGAAAAGGCCGGATTTCTCTTTACCGACCGGGAGACGGTGGACAAGGTGGAGCGCATGAAGGTCTGCACCTGCCTTAATCCGCTGCACACGGCTCTGGCGATCTTCGGATGCCTCCTGGGCTATAAGCGCATTTCGGATGAGATGAAGGATACGGAATTAAAGAAGCTTATTACCCGCATCGGCTACGAGGAAGGGCTGCCTGTGGTTTCTGACCCGAAGGTCATATCCCCGAAGGAATTTATAGATACGGTAATAAATGTGCGTTTCCCCAATCCGTTTATGCCGGATACCCCGCAACGCATTGCAACGGACACCTCCCAGAAGCTTCCGATCCGTTTAGGGGAAACCATTAAAAACTCCAGGGCAGCGGGAAGGGATATGTCGGAATTAAAGCTTATTCCCCTGGTTTTTGCAGGGTGGTTAAGGTATCTGATGGCCTTGGATGATGAAGGAAATCCTTTTGAGCTCAGTCCCGATCCGCTTCTTGAGGAAGTGACGCCTTATGTTTCGGATATAAAGTTCGGAGCGGCATTGGAGGAAGCAGGGGCAGTGGATGAGCTTCTGCATAACGCTTCGATTTTCGGAGTGGATCTTTTTGAAGCAGGACTTGCCGATGAGGTAAAGAGATATTTTATTTCCCTCGTATCCGGCAAAGGAGCCGTGAGAAAAACACTGAAGGAGAGCGTGGGATAGAGAATCCCGGAAGGAAGGGGGTTGTTTATGGATATAAGATATTCAGTGAATCAAAGAGACGTTAAGCGCTATACTACGGAGGAGCTCAGGAACGAGTTTCTTATTACCGGGCTCTATGAGGCGGATAAGGTTAAAGCGGTCTATTCCCATGTTGACCGGATGGTGACCTTCGGCTGCATGCCGGTTTCAAAGGAGCTTCCTTTGGAGGACGGGACAGACGTGTATGTGAATTTCGGGACAAAGTATATTCTGGAGCGCAGGGAGATCGGGATTTTCAATATCGGAGGCGCCGGAAGGATAAAGGCGGACGGGAGTGAATATCCCCTGGGCTACAAGGACTGCCTGTATCTTACGATGGGGAACAGGGAGGTGCTGTTTTCCTCCGACGATAAAAACAGGCCGGCGAAATTCTATATGGTAAGCGCCCCCGCCCACCGGGCATACGAGAACAGGCTTTTAACCTTTGCCGACGCCGTGAAGCGCCCCCTGGGCAGTGTTGAGGAATGCAATAAGAGGGTTATAAACCAGTTTATTCATCCGAGTGTCCTTAAAACCTGCCAGCTCTGCATGGGGATGACGGTTCTGGAAAGCGGGAGCGTATGGAACACCATGCCTGCCCACACCCATGAGCGGAGAATGGAAATATATACTTATTTCGAGCTTCCGGAAAACCAGGTGGTATTCCACTTCATGGGAGAGCCGGGGGAAACAAGGCACATCGTAATGAAAAACGGGGAGGCCGTGATCTCTCCCTCCTGGTCCATCCATGCCGGAGCGGGCACATCGAATTACACCTTTATCTGGGCCATGGGCGGAGAGAACCAGGAGTTCGATGACATGGACAACTTAAGACCTGACGAGTTGAGGTAAGAGCTATGAGTATCGGGGAGCTTTTTTCGCTTAAAGGAAAAACGGCCTGGATCACCGGCGGAGCCTACGGCATCGGCTACGCCATCGCCGCGGCTTACGCGAAAGCCGGAGCGAGGATCGTCTTTAACTGCAGCAGACAGGAGACCGTGGATCGCGGCCTTAAAAGCTACAGGGCAGACGGGATAGACGCGAAAGGCTATGTGTGCGACGTGACGGACGAAGAGGCTGTGGGACGTCTCGTGAAAAAAATTGAGGCGGAGGTGGGAGAGGTGGATATTCTCGTCAACAACGCCGGAATTATCCGCCGCGTTCCGATGACGGAAATGGAGGCCTCCGAATTCCGCCATGTGGTGGATGTGGATTTAATCGGGCCCTTTATCGCTTCAAAGGCGGTGCTTCCCGGTATGATAAGGCGGGGAGGCGGAAAAATAATAAACGTCTGCTCCATGATGTCGGAGCTGGGGCGGGAGACGGTTTCCGCCTACGCCGCGGCGAAGGGGGGCTTAAAGATGCTGACAAGAAACATCGCCTCCGAATACGGAAAGTATAATATTCAATGCAACGGTATAGGGCCGGGGTATATTGCCACGGAGCAGACCGCCCCCTTAAGAGAGAGACGGGAGGACGGCTCCAGACACCCCTTCGACAGCTTTATTATTGCCAAGACTCCGGCGGAACGGTGGGGGACTCCGGAGGATCTGGAGGGCCCGGCGCTGTTTCTGGCCAGCGCCGCGTCGGATTTCGTGAACGGACATATTCTTTATGTCGATGGAGGGATACTGGCTTATATCGGGAAGCAGCCGTGAAGTGTCAAAGAAATGGAGGGAAGACATGAGTGAAATTTTGGAGCGTTTACTGAGTTTCGGTGTGGTGCCGGTGGTGGTTTTGAACCGTTCCTCCGATGCGGAGAAGCTGGGGCGGGCCCTGATGGCCGGGGGACTTAAGTGCGCGGAGGTCACCTTCCGCACTGAGGCTGCGGCGGAGTCCATCGCGATCATGACGGAAAAATTTCCGGATATGCTGGTGGGGGCCGGTACGGTGCTTACGACCTCTCAGGTGGACGAAGCGGTGAAGGCAGGAGCGAAATTCATCGTAAGCCCCGGCTTTGATCCCGAGGTGGTGGACTATTGCATTGAGAAAAAAATCCTTGTTTTTCCGGGAGTGATGACGCCGTCGGAGGTGGCCTGGGCAGTAAAGAGAGGGCTGGAGGTTCTGAAGTTTTTCCCCGCGGAGCCTGCGGGAGGCCTGCCCATGATTAAGGCCATGGCCGCCCCCTATACAAACGTGCGTTTTATGCCCACCGGAGGCATCAGCGCAAAGAACCTTCCGGAATACCTGGCCGAAAAGAAGATCGCGGCCTGCGGCGGAAGCTGGATGGTTAAGGGGGCGCTTATCGACGCCGGGGATTTCGGGAAGATAGAGGAGCTTACAAGGGAAGCTGCGGAGATTGTAAAAACCATAAGGAAATGATTCCGGAGGAGAAAAGATGTTTGTTAAGAACAGTGAGAAGGAATATAAGGATCTGGGGGGCGGGGTGCGCCGCAAGGTTCTCGCTTACAGTGATAAGCTTATGAATGTGGAGCTCCTCTTCGAAAAGGGAGCGAAGGGAGAGATGCACTCCCACCCCCACGAGCAGATCGGCTATATTATTGAGGGAAGCCTTGTTTTTCATGAAGCGGGAAAGGACGATGTGACGCTTATAGCCGGAGACTGCTACTATGTGGCTCCCAACGTCTCCCACGGAATAGACTGTCTCACAGAGGTTAAGCTCATGGATATTTTCACGCCCATGAGGGAGGACTTCATATAATGGACGTTTCTTTAAACCAGCAGACCTATGAACGCATGAAAAAGGACATACTGACCTTTGTCTTAAAGCCGGGCGACCCCGTATCGGCGCGTAAAATCGCCGAACGCTACGAGGTCAGCCGGACTCCTGCAAGAGAAGCTCTGGTGCGGCTTCAGGACGAAGGGATGGTGGAGATTTATCCCCAGTCCAAATCAGAGATTTCCAGAATTGATATCCGCAGAATCCGGCAGGAATGGTTTGTCAGAAAATCCCTGGAGCTGGGAATGGTGGACAGCTTTTTCGACAAGGTCAGGGAAGAGGATTTAAGGGAAATGGAGAAGGAGGCGGAGCGTCTTGAGCGGATAGGAGACGAACCCAGAACCCACGAGACTTCCTTCGAGTATCTTCTCTGCGATGACCGCTTTCATGGCATAATATACCGCGTTGCCGAGGAGCAGCTTGCTGCCCGCATAATCGGAAACACCCTGCCCAACTACAGGCGGATGCGTCTTCTTATCGACCTGGATAATATAAACAAGGACCGGACCGTGGATGATCACAGGAAGCTTGTACGTCTCGGGCAGAACAGAGACCGTGAGGGGTTTCGTTCCTTTCTTGAAAACCATTTAAGCCATATAATAGATGACATGAGGAATCTTCATGAACAGTTCCCGGAAATGTTTGTTAAGGAACTGTAGCTAATAACAGGAAACTCCCCCGTCCACCGGCAGGGAAACGCCGTTGATGAAGGAGGCTTCATCGGAAGAAAGATACAGTACGGCGCCTGCCACATCCGAGGCTTTCGCCAGCCGTCCCAGAGGCACCTCTCCCAGACGTTCCGCCGCAAACTGCGGGTCGGAGAGACGTTCATGCACAAGAGGGGTATCCACGGTGCTGGGGTGGATGGAATTGCACCGGATATTTTCATGTCCGTATCTGGCGGCCACGGATTTTGTAAGCATCGTCACCGCGCCCTTCGTGGCGGTGTAGGCTTCGGGAGTATACCTGTGTCCGATGAGGCCGCAGACAGAAGAGGTATTTATTATGCTTCCTCCGCCCTGGGAGCGCATGACGGGAAGCACGTGCTTGATTCCGAGAAAGACGCTGCCCACGTTTACCTCCATCATCCTGCACCATTCCTCCATGCTCATGTCTTCCAGATTTTTGCGTATATTTATGCCCGCGTTGTTGATCAGAACATCGATCCGGCCGGTGCGTTCCTTCACGTTTTTAACG
>JAILBQ010000067.1 GCA_024680815.1 Lachnospiraceae bacterium
AAGAGATAACGGGTATTCCCACTTTTGAACCCTCTTATCATCTGCCCGCCACCTGGATTACGGAGAGTCAGAGGGAGAGGGCGGAATCCATGGGCTATACCGTGGTCGACCCGCCGTCCATAATAGCGACTCACCTTACCGAGATTATCCGGAGACATATAGCCGAGCTCTTAACGAGGCAGGATACCCAGAATCTCATCAACAACCTTAAGGAATCCAATCCGAACGTGGTTGAGGAGCTCACTCCGAAGCTTATGGGACTCGGAGAAATCCAGAAGGTTCTGCAGAATCTGCTGGAGGAAGGAGTGTCCATCAGGGATCTGCTTACCATATTTGAAACCCTGGCGGACTATTCGCCCACCACGAGGGATACCGACGTTCTGACCGAATATGTCAGACAGGCCCTGAAACGGGCCATAAGCGCCCGCTTTTTCTCGGACGGTGAGGCCACAAGCGTCGTGACTCTGGATCCGAAGATCGAGCAGGAGATCATGGGCTCTGTCAAGCAGACCGAACAGGGAGCGTATCTGGCCCTGGCGCCCGAACGGACAAGGGCCATAATGGAGGCGACACAGAGGGAACTGAAAAAACTGGAGGAGCTGGGCCGGAATCCCATTGTGATCACCTCGCCCATAGTGCGTATTTATTTTAAAAAACTTTCAGAGGACTTTATCAGCGATATAATTGTGATATCATATAATGAGGTGGACAGCAGCGTGGAGCTTCAGTCAGTGGGCGTTATTACGGCTTAGGAGCAGTCCGCGGTCTTATCGGATAAGGCGGATCAGACGGCAATAAAACCATGATTATCAAGAAGTTTACGGGAAAAACTGAAGAGGAAGCTACCCAGGCGGCAAGAGAGAGCATGGGAGATTCCGTGGTGGTTTTAAATGCGAAGCCCCTTCGGAAGAAGGGCCTTTTTGCCGTTTTTTCAAAACCCCGTGTGGAGGTTACGGCTGCCATCGAAGAGGAGAGCGATACCGCGTCCCGTCCGATCCCGCCTCCGCCCGCACCGCCCAAACCCAGATTTTCACCGGAGGATATTTTGCCGGAGAAGGAAGAGGAACGGGAGGAGGAGACAGAAAAGGAGAATGCCTTAGAAGAAAAGCTGGAAAGCATTCATTCCATGATTGAGCAGCAGCTGAAGCACGAAAGCATCGTCCCCGCGGAAGAAGAGGAAACCGGATCCGCGGACAGCGGTGAAATGTTCGTGTTTATGAAGCTTATTTACAATACGCTTATTGACAACGAGGTGGATGAAAAATACGCGAATCAGATTCTGGACGAAGTGGAAAAGCTCGGAAGAAAGCGTTTTTCCATCGACTACATGCTCTCGAGCATTTATGAGCGGCTGATTCTGAAGTTCGGGGAGACGGAGCTCATCCGCAAAACCGGAGACAAGGCCCAGACCATTTTCTTCCTGGGGCCTACCGGGGTAGGGAAGACCACGACCATCGCGAAGGTGGCCTCCCGGCTCTTTGTGGAGGAAAAGGCCAAGGTGGCCCTTTTTACGACGGATACTTACAGGATGAAGGCGGCGGAGCAGCTTAAGACCTACGCGGATATCCTCCAGATCCCGTTTCGTAAGATCTATTCGGCGGATGATCTCAATACCGCCCTGGACGAGTTTACTTCGTATGATTATATCCTGGTGGATACCCAGGGGCATTCCCCCCATAACACCGAACAGCTCGAAGCGCAGCACCAGTTCCTGGTCCGCGCTTCCGAGAAACTGGATGTGGGGGCGTACCTGGTTCTTTCGATAACCACGAAATACCGGGATCTTCTGAACATTGCGGAAACATATTCTCATTTGGTGAAGTATAAGCTTATATTTACAAAGCTGGATGAGACGAGCACCTTCGGAAATATGCTCAATATCAGGATGCATACAGGCGCCAGTCTGTCGTATGTCACCAACGGTCAGGAAGTACCGGCAGACATGGATGAATTTAACCCGCAGAAGATCGTCAGGATACTGCTGGGCGGGAAAACCCCGGAGGAATAAGCTGTTTTGGATCAGGCAGAGGGCTTAAGAAATATAATTAAAAAGAGCCAGGTTGCCGCTCCCGCGGCCAGAGTAATCACGGTCACTTCGGGAAAAGGCGGTGTGGGAAAGAGCAATACCGCCATCAACCTGGCAGTCCAGTTTAAAAACCGCGGCAAGAGAGTGATAATATTCGACGCCGATTTCGGGCTTGCGAATATTGAGGTTATGTTCGGGGCTATTCCGAAGCATTCCCTTGCTGACCTTATTTACCACGGTATGGATATCAAGGACGTGATAACCTGGGGACCCAACGGAATCGGCTTTATTTCCGGCGGGTCGGGCATCACGGGCCTGACGAACCTGGGGAAGGATCATATCAACTTTCTGATCAAAAACCTGTCGGAGCTGGACAGTATAGCGGATGTCATCATTATAGATACCGGGGCGGGCATTGCCGAGGCGGTCATAACCTTTCTTGTGGCAAGCGGGGAAATTCTGCTTATAACAACGCCGGAGCCCACCTCTTTAACCGACTCCTATTCCCTGCTGAAGGCTTTGAAGCACCACCCTTCTTTCAGACCCGACCTTACTGTGGTTAAGGTTATTTCCAACAAGGTGGAGGATCAGGAGGAGGGGAAACAGCTGTACAATAAACTGAACATGGTTGTGCAGCGGTATCTGAAGCTTCCGCTGGAGTACCTGGGCTGCATTCCCCAGGACGACACGATTGTCAAGGCGGTCATGCAGCAGAATCCGATTTCGATTTCCCATCCGAAGGCGCTTTCGACAAGGGCTTTTGAGGATATAGCGGATACAATGATGAATATTCCTCACGAGGAACGGGCGGTACGCCGAGGAATGGCGGGCTTTTTCGCCAGTATTATAGCATCAAGGAAAAACGCATAGAGGAGGTAGTTTTTTTAATGCTGAACGAATATATCAGACCCGGGAACGTAGTGGAGATCGTGGAACTTCAGCCTCTGGGACGGGGATCGTCTCCGGCTAAGACCTACCGCACAAAGATCTTCGACATAGTATCGGAGGATTTGATCAAGCTCATCATCCCCTCGGATCACGGAACGCTGCAGCTTCTGGATCAGGATCGGGAATACGAGATGTATTTCTATACGGACAACGGTCTGTACCAGTGTATGACCTTCATGAAGGAGAGATACCGTACCAACAATATTCCCGTCATGGATATGGAGCTGGTGACAAACCTTCGGAAATATCAGCGGCGTGAGTATTACCGGTTCAGCTGCTCCCATCCCTTAAGATGCAGGCCTTTAACCGAGGAGGAATCGGAAGACTTTATGGAAAGGGGTGTGCTGGACGCGGCGATCGGGGAACGGGAAAACGCTCTTATGGCCGACATCAGCGGCGGAGGAATCCGGTTTATTTCACGGGACCGGTACGAGGTGGGTTCGCTCCTGCTCTTCGGGTTCGAGCTGAACGGAGAAGACCGGGAGGGCGATATCCTGAATATGAAGAAACAATATCGTCTGGTGGGGCATGTGATCCGGTCCGATCTTCTGGAAAACACCGGAGACCAGTATGAGACCCGGACCCAGTACGCCAACATTGATAACAAGGATCGGGAGAGTATAATAAGATACATTTTTGAGCAGGAACGCAAGCTCAGGAAAACTGGAAAGTAACCCGGAAACCGGCTGTTTAACCCTTAGGAAGGAAAAAAATGGTAAAAAAAGTTCTGGTTGTAGATGACTCTGCACTCATGAGGAGGCTTGCCTGTGATATAATTAATTCGGATGAAAGATTCCATGTGGAAAAGCTTGCGCATGACGGGGAAGAGGCCCTGAAAATCCTCTCGGTTCAGCCGTTCGACATTGTGGTGCTTGACGTGAACATGCCGAAGCTGGACGGGCTGGGACTTCTGAAAGAGATTCAGAGGAAGGGAATCCGAACCCGGATCATGATGTTCTCCTCCACTACTGCAGAGGGCACAAGGGAAACGCTGGAGGCGCTGGAATTCGGCGCTGTGGATTTCATCAAAAAGCCGGACAATATAGCCATGGCGGATGATGAATTCCGTGAAGAGTTCATGAGAACCCTGACAGTTGTCGCCGGGCTGCATGCCTCCATGAAACCTGTCCGGTCCGCGCCCGTAAAGCTTCGGGGCAAGGGCTCGACGGTGGGTGTCGGCGAAAGGCTTGTGGCCATCGCTTCCTCCACCGGAGGTCCGAAGGCGCTCCAGCAGGTGATTCCGCTGCTTCCGGGAAATCTGAACGCACCGGTGCTGATTGTTCAGCACATGCCTCCGGTGTTCACGAAATCTCTGGCGGAGCGGCTGGATTCCATGAGCCCCCTGAAGGTAAAAGAGGCGGCGGACGGAGACGTTATCGAGAAGGGCACGGTTTACCTTGCGGCAGGCGGAAGACACATGAAGGCCGGAAAGAGCGGCGCGCACATGCGGATTTATTATACCGATGAGCCGACCCGTGAAGGAGTAAGACCGGCGGCGAACTATATGTATGAATCGCTGATGGATTCTCCCTATGCGGAAATATGCTGTGCGGTTCTGACAGGAATGGGCGCCGACGGGACGGAGGGAATCCGGAATCTGGAAAAAAAGAAAAAGGTCTATGTTGTCGCGCAGGATGAGGCGACCAGCGCAGTGTACGGCATGCCCAGGGCGATAGCTCAGACCGGTCTCGTAAATGAGATTCTGCCGCTCGACAGAATTGCCGCGGCAATCACAAAGGACGTGGGGGTAAGGTAAAAATGGATGTCAGTCAATATTTAGGTGTCTTTCTGGATGAAGCAAGCGAGCATATCCAGACGTTGAGCGACCAGCTCCTGGTTCTGGAAAACGACCCGGAAAATGAGGACGCTATTAACGAGATCTTCCGTGCCGCTCATTCCCTCAAGGGAATGGCAGGCACCATGGGGTACAAGCGTCTGCAAAGAATGACCCATGACACGGAGGATGTGTTCAGTGCCGTTCGAAGCGGCCAGATGAAGGTTACGGGAAGTCTTATTGACGTTCTGTTCCAGGCTCTCGACGCTATCGATGCTTATGTGGATACGATCCGCAATACCTCCGATGAAGGCGAAGAGGACAACGAGGCGATCATTGCCGATCTTAACCGGATTCTTAAGGAAGGAACCGGACAGGAAGAGGAGGGAGGTTCCGCTCCCGCACCCGCTCCCGCAGCCGATTCGGCTCCTGCCACACCTGCGGCTGAAGAGGCCGGCGCAGCGGCGGAAGTGGATGATTCCAAAGCCCTGTATAAAAAGA
>JAILBQ010000131.1 GCA_024680815.1 Lachnospiraceae bacterium
TCAATCTGGTCGAAAGCAACAGCCGTACCGCCGGCTCTCTCAGCCAGAACAGAAGTGATGGCGGCCGTAAGGGTCGTCTTACCATGGTCGACGTGGCCGATCGTACCAATGTTTACGTGCGGCTTGGTTCTTTCAAATTTAGCTTTAGCCATTTTTAAAAATCCTCCTTAAATTTGCGCATTCGCGCTCGCATTCACGGCTATTTGAAGCTATTTTACTTCAAACAGCCTTGTTTTTCAAGTAATTTTTGAGATCGGCACTTTATCAGTCGTCCGACTTCTTATTCAGCACCTTGTCCGCCACACTCTTCGGTACCGGCTCATACTTTTCAAAAAACATGGAGTAGTTGCCGCGTCCCTGTGTGCCGGAGCGAAGATCGGTGGAATATCCGAACATCTCCGCCAGCGGAACCAAAGCTCTGACAATCTTTCCGCCTCCGACATCGTCCATTCCCTCAATACGTCCCCGCCTGGAATTAAGATCACCGATCACGTCGCCCATATATTCCTCGGGCATCGTTACCTCAACCTTCATAATAGGCTCCAGGAGTACGGAAGCTCCTTTAAGCAGCGCTTCCTTGAGTGCCATGCTTCCGGCAATATGAAAGGCCATCTCAGAGGAATCCACCTCGTGATAGGAGCCGTCATATACCGTGGCGTGGATACCCGTTACCGGGAACCCTCCGAGCACGCCGCTCTTCATGGCGTCTTTAATGCCCTCCCCGATTGCGGGAATATATTCCTTCGGAATAGCTCCTCCAACCACCTTGGACTCGTACTCAAAGGCCTGTTCGCCGTTGGCGTCCATGGGCTCGAAAATCACCTTGCAGTGACCGTACTGCCCGCGTCCGCCGGACTGTTTGATATATTTACCCTCAATGTCCACAGTCTTTGTGATGGCTTCCTTATAAGCTACCTGGGGTGCACCCACGTTGGCTTCGACATTGAATTCCCTCAGAAGCCTGTCGACAATGATCTCCAGATGCAGCTCGCCCATTCCGGCGATAATGGTCTGGCCTGTTTCGTCATTTGTATGCTGACGGAAAGTCGGATCCTCTTCGGCCAGCTTGGCAAGCGCCTCACCAAGCTTTCCCTGACCCGCCTTTGTCTTCGGCTCGATTGCCAGCTCGATAACCGGCTCCGGAAATTCCATGGATTCCAGAATCACCGGATGATTCTCATCGCAGATAGTATCGCCCGTCGTTGTAAACTTGAAACCGATGGCTGCCGCGATGTCGCCGGAAAATACCTCGTCCAGCTCCTGCCGCTTATTGGCGTGCATCTGCAGGATTCGCCCCACACGTTCCTTTTTGTTTTTCGTGGCGTTCAGAACATAGGAACCGGAGTTCAGCGTTCCGGAATAAACGCGGAAATATGCCAGCTTTCCCACAAACGGATCGGTCATGATCTTAAACGCGAGAGCCGAAAACGGCTCCTCGTCGGAGGACTTCCTCTCGATTTCGTTGCCCTCCAGGTCAACCCCTTTTATATCGGGTATATCCGTCGGTGCCGGCATATATTCAAGCACGCCGTCCAGAAGCTTCTGTACGCCCTTGTTTCGATATGCGCTTCCGCAGAACACCGGAACTGCAGTACAGTTACAGGTCGCCCTGCGCAGAGCAGCCTTAAGCGCATCCACCTCGGGCACCTTGTCCTCGAGATAGAGCTCCATCAGGCTGTCGTCCAGCTCGCAGATTTTCTCCACCATTTCCGTACGGTAGAGCTCCGCGTCATCCTTCATTTCATCGGGAACCGCCCCGATGGTTATATCATCACCTTTATCGTCGTTATAGATATAGGATTTCATTTCCATCAGGTCAATAACTCCCCGGAAGCTGTCTTCCTTTCCAATGGGGAGCTGCACCATGATGGCGTTCTTGCCGAGCCTTGTGCGGATCTGCTCCACGGCGCCGAAATAATTTGCGCCGAGAATATCCATTTTATTGATAAACGCAAGTCTCGGTACATTATAAGTGTCTGCCTGACGCCAGACGTTCTCCGACTGGGGCTCAACTCCGCCCTTCGCGCAGAAAACGCCTACCGCACCGTCCAGAACGCGCAGAGAACGCTCCACCTCCACCGTAAAATCCACATGTCCCGGTGTATCGATGATATTGATCCTGTGCTCCTGTGCACCCTGTTTCGGTTTTCCGTCTTCTTCCAATGTCCAGTGGCAGGTGGTCGCGGCAGAGGTAATGGTTATGCCTCTCTCCTGCTCTTCCTCCATCCAGTCCATGGTAGCGGTACCTTCATGAGTATCGCCGATTTTATAATTGACGCCCGTATAATATAGTATACGCTCTGTCAGCGTCGTTTTTCCGGCATCGATATGAGCCATGATGCCGATGTTCCGGGTCCGCTCAAGAGGGTACTCTCTTCCTTTATTACTACCCAAGGAAATTTCCTCCTTACTCCTCGCCTTACTCCTCGCCTTACTCCTCTTCTCTCTCCTCCAGGCAGATCACGATCAGAACCGATAGTGCGCAAACGCCTTGTTTGCTTCTGCCATCTTATGAACGTCTTCTTTCCGTTTCACCGCGGAACCTGTATTGTTCGCGGCGTCCAGAATTTCATTGGCAAGTCTGTCAATCATTGTCTTTTCGGAACGTTCCCTGGCATATCTGGTAAGCCACCGAAGCCCCAGCGCCTGACGCCTGTCCGGCCGGACCTCGATAGGCACCTGATAGGTGGCGCCTCCGATTCTTCTTGCCTTTACCTCGAGAACGGGCATGATATTGTTCATCGCGTCCTCGAATACCTCTACAGCCGGTTTTCCGGCCTTTGCTTCGACCTTCTCGAAAGCTCCGTATACAATCTTGCGGGCTACACCCTTTTTGCCGTCCAGCATGATATTGTTAATCAGCTTTGTCACGACCTTATCCTTGTACACGGGATCTGCAAGAACGTCTCTTTTAACGATATGTCCTTTACGTGGCACGTTTCTTCCCTCCATCCTTATTTTGGAATTCACAGGTACTCACTTCTGGTAATGTGTTGTGCTCATCGGAAATGTGAAACCTTATCCAACACTACCTTATTATGAAACCCTGCTTTACTTCTTTTCCTTTGGCCGTTTTGCACCATACTTTGAACGGGCCTGCATCCTGTTCGCAACACCGGCCGTATCCAGGGTTCCGCGGATGATATGGTATCTCGTACCGGGAAGATCCTTGACCCTGCCGCCGCGGATCAGAACAACGCTGTGCTCCTGAAGATTATGGCCTTCCCCGGGAATGTAGCTTGTTACTTCAATCCCGTTGGAAAGACGCACACGCGCAATTTTCCGAAGCGCCGAGTTCGGCTTCTTCGGGGTCGCTGTTTTCACAGCCGTGCACACACCGCGCTTCTGGGGCGAAGAAGTATCTATCGCTTTTTTCTGAAGAGAATTAAAGCCTCTCTGCAGCGCGGGAGCGGTGGACTTCTTTTTTGAAGTCTGTCTTCCCTTTCGAACCAGTTGGTTGAATGTTGGCATTCGGTTTCACCTCACTTTCTTTTAAAATTTTAAGTACACAAAACATAGCGTGCCAAAAGGCACGCTATGAAAGTATAACCGCTATAAAACAGTATGTCAAGAAAAATATGAATTAATCA
>JAILBQ010000139.1 GCA_024680815.1 Lachnospiraceae bacterium
GCCTGAAAAGTCTGCAAATGCGTTCGGGACGAAGTCCCGACGATCATCCTCGATAGCTCAATGGTAGAGCATTCGGCTGTTAACCGAAGGGTTGTTGGTTCGAGCCCAACTCGGGGAGCGATTGAACGCTGGCGCGTTCAATGGCAGATTTTCAGGCAATCGGGGCTTACGCCCCTCATAAACGCCTGAAAAGTCTGCGGTTCAGTGAAAAACTGTAAGCTCGATTGAACGCTGGCGCGTTCAAAGGCAGATTTTATAAAAATATTAAAATATTGCTTTTTTGCGAAATGATGATTCGGTGCGATAGCCAAGTGGTAAGGCGTGGGACTGCAACTCCCTGACCGCCGGTTCAAATCCGGCTCGCACCTCTAAAAGCCTCGTAAGCCCTGTGCTTACGGGGCTTTTCGCGTACAGGAACGACTATTACACCCTCCGAAATCTTGACAGAAGAAAGACGAATTGTTACAATATGATTACAGAGTTAACAATTTTGTAATATTTTATGTAAATATCCTGCTACAAGAAATTGTGGTTTCCGTATAGTTTTCGGATTGAAGGCAACAGGATATGGGGAGGATAAAAGTTATGTTAACCCACAAAAGAATTCTTAAGTTTATAACCGCTGTTCTGACCGCTGCAATGGTAGTTGTTCCGGCTGGTACGGTATTTGCGGAAGAAATACCCGGAGTGGTTCAGGTCAGTGACTATTTGAATGTCCGTGCAGCTGCCGATGAGGATGCTGAAATAATTAAGGAGCTTCATAACGGAGATAAGGTCACGGTTGTTGGAGAGATTGAAGGATGGTACAGGGTAACCGGTGAACATGACGGATGGGTCTGTTCAAGGTATGTTGTTCTTGTTCCTCAGACGCAATCCGGGGAAGCCGGAGATCAGTCAGGAAATGAGCCGCAGCAGGATCAGCAGCAACAGACACAGCAAGAACAGCAGAACCAGCAGCAGGAACAGCAGAACCAGCAACAGGAACAGCAAAACCAGCAAGCCGAGGCTGCGCCTACAGAGAGCGGAGAGGCCGCGGCAGAACCGGAATCCAATCCTCAGGAGCAGAATTCGGAAGAAAACAGTGATAAGGCCGTATATGATCCTTCCAACGAAGATATGCGCCTGCTTGCCGCGTTGATACAATGTGAGTGCGGATCGGGAAGTTATGAAGGAAAACTTGCGGTAGGCGCTGTTGTTATGAATCGCGCAAAGGTTTATGGAGGAATAAGAGAAGCTATATATGCTCCATACCAGTTTGGCCCGGCGCGCAGCGGAAAACTGGATGCCACCCTTGCGTTGAATTCCATTGATCCTATAAGCATGCAGGCTGCGGCGGATGCCATGAGCGGTATAAGCAATATCGGTCTGGCAACCCATTTCAGAAACGTAAACAGCGGGCATGCGGGGATAGTGGCTGGAAATCACGTATTCTGGTAAGACACGTGGTTTACATGGCATAACAAATAGCGCTATAATGTGGGACAGGCACTTTTGCCTGTCCCTTTTCAGGAAAGAAGGTAAATATGAATCTCAAAGGAAGAAATTTTCTGACATTGCTGGATTTTACACCGGAGGAGATTATCGGACTGCTCGATCTGGCTGTGGAATTTAAACGCATGAAAAAGGAGCATATTCCTCACAACCATTTAATAGGAAGAAATATCGCGCTGATTTTTGAAAAAACAAGTACGAGAACCAGATGTGCCTTTGATGTGGCCGCCCATGACCTGGGAATGCAGACCACCTATTTAAGCCCCTCCGGCTCACAGATAGGGAAAAAGGAAAGCATAGAGGATACAGCCAGGGTGCTGGGACGGATGTTTGACGGGATTGAATACCGGGGTCACGGACAGAAGCTGGTGGAAAGCATTGCGGAGCATGCGGGGGTTCCCGTGTGGAACGGATTGACTAATGAATATCATCCGACGCAGATCCTGGCGGATATGATGACGATCAGAGAGCATTTTGGTGATCTTAAGGGCAGAAAACTGGTATATATGGGAGATGCAAGATATAACATGGGAAATTCTCTCATGATCGGGTGTTCCAAGCTCGGACTGGATTTCACCGCCTGTGCTCCGGCGCAGTATTTTCCTAAACAGAGTCTTGTTGAGCGCTGTAAGGCTTTTTCGGATACAAGCGGCTCGCATATCACCCTTGAAACCGATCCGCTTAAAGGGGTTGAGGGGGCGGATATAGTGTATACGGACGTATGGGTGTCCATGGGAGAGCCGGAGAGCATCTGGGAAGAGAGGATCGGAGATCTGACGCCCTACAAGGTGACAATGGACCTGATGAACAGGGCAGGGGACGGTGCGGTATTCATGCATTGCCTGCCTGCGTTCCACGATCTGGAGACAAAGATCGGGGCGGAGATGGGAGCGAAATTTAACATTAATGATATGGAAGTGACGGATGAGGTATTCCGGAAATATTCCGACATTGTGTTTGATGAGGCGGAGAACCGAATGCATACAATAAAAGCTGTTATGGCGGCGACCTTGGGATACGAATAAATTCAGCACCGGAAATTCCTGCATTTCTGTTTGGGGGAGGAAACTTTGGCTTCTGACTTGCTGGAGCTTTTAAACGCTTCGAAGGATTATGTTTCAGGGCAGACTATCGCAGGTAAGCTGGGCATTTCAAGAAATGCGGTTTGGAAAGCCCTTCAGCGGCTGCGCTCCGAAGGCTATGATATAGAGGCCGTGCCTCGTAAAGGCTACCGGCTGATAAGTTCGGAAGCCGCTTTCGGGCAGAAATCCATAGCGGCAGCGCTGCATACACAATGGCTCGGAAAAGAGCTTCTCTTTTTTTCTGAAATTGATTCCACAAACGAGGAAATCAGACGCAGGAGCAGAAAGGGCGCAAAAGAAGGACTGATGGCGGTTGCTGACAGGCAGACCGACGGCAGGGGAAGACGGGGCAGAGGATGGACTTCTCCGGCGGGAACCTCGCTGATGTTCAGCTTCCTTCTGCGACCGGTTTTTCCGCCGGAAACCGCCCCGATGCTGACGCTGGTCATGGCAATAGCCGTTTCCCGGGGAATATCCGGAGAGTGCGGTGTTAAAACAGGGATCAAATGGCCGAACGACATAGTATTGAATGGAAAGAAGCTTGTCGGCATTCTGACCGAGATGAGCGTGGAGCCGGACTATATTCAGGAGGTTATCATCGGAACGGGAATAAACGTCTCGGTGAAAGACTTTCCGGCAGAGCTTAATACTACAGCCACGTCTCTTTTTCTTGAAACAGGAAAGCACTTCTCCAGGGCCGGAATACTGGCTGCGGTTTCGGAAGAGTTTGAACGCTGTTATGCTGTTTTTTGTGAAGACAGAAACCTGAAACGTCTTGCCGGGGAATATGAACAGCTTTGTGTTAATAAGGGAAAGAGAGTTCGGGTACTGGATCCGAAAGGGGAATATGAAGCACAGGCAGGAGGCATAGATGAATATGGACAGCTTCTTGTGACCCTTGATAGCGGGGAGAAGCGTTCAGTTTACGCAGGCGAGGTGTCTGTAAGAGGGATTTATGGATATATCTGAAGAAGAGGTGCTTTGCGGTTCAAGTGCCTACGACCGGAAATATTATTTTAATCCGAAGTTTTCCCGGCTGCCGGAGGCGATTCAGCAGGAGCTTAAGGTTCTCTGTGTGCTTTTTACTGAAGAAGTGGGAGGTATTTTCGAACTCCTCTTTGATGAAAGCGGGGAATTGCTGATCAGGACTGACTCAAATGAGGGTGATCTGCTTTATGATGAGATCGGAGCGGGATTGCTGGTAAAAGAAATCAGGGGAAAAAGACAGGAATTGTTCGCTTCGCTTTCGCTGTTCTACCGTGTGGTCTTTCTGGGACAGAAAATCGAAACGGATGAAATCAATGTGGAAAATATATGAGAATCGGCAATTTGGAATTGGAAGAAACTTCATTTCTTGCACCGATGGCAGGCGTAAGCGACCTGCCGTTTCGTTTGTTATGCAGGGAATACGGAGCTGCATTGTGCTGCACGGAGATGGTCAGCTCCCGGGCTCTCGTTTATCAGAATAAAAAGACCAGACTGCTGTTAAAAAGCCGGGCCGAGGAGTATCCTGTCGCCGTACAGCTGTTCGGATCAGAACCGGACGTAATGGGAAAAGCCGCTGAACTGATAAGAGAGGAGTCTTTCTCGGTGGTTGACATAAATATGGGATGCCCTATGCCAAAGATCGTGGGAAATGGCGACGGGGCAGCTCTGATGAAGGATCCCGTATTAGCCGGGCGGATTATCGAAGCGGTGGTCAGGACTGCGGGCAAGCCGGTTACGGTAAAGCTCAGAGCAGGTTTTGATTCACAGCATAAAAATGCCGTGGAGCTGGCCGGGATCGCCGAAGAAAGCGGAGCGGCTGCGATTACCGTTCATGGCAGAACCAGAGAGCAATATTATGAAGGAAAGTCGGATTGGGGAATCATAGCGGATGTTAAAGCCTCGGTAAATATTCCCGTGATTGGAAACGGAGATATTACATCATTTCAGGATGCGGAAAGGATGCGCCAGGAAACAGGCTGTGACGGCGTGGCTGTCGGCCGGGCCAGCCGGGGTCGCCCATGGATTTTTAAAGAGCTGAAGGAAAGGCGGGATTGCAGGCCGGAGCGGGAAGAGCTTGTGAGTCTGATGTTACGGCACCTGGAGCTCCAGATTGAGGAGAGCGGAGAATATATGGGGGTTCGCATAATGCGCAAGCACATGGGGTGGTACACTGCCGGGCTTCCGAATTCCGCTGCTCTCAGGGTTAAGATAAACAGGGCGGTAACCCGGGAGGAAATGACGGAACTTCTTCAGCCTTTGAAGGAGCGTCAATCTTGACAGTAAATGTAACAAGGCGGTATAATATCGTCCATTGTATGTATGTTTAAAGATTGCCCGACAGGGCAATAAGGGGGTAGAAATGGAAACAGCACAGATGGCCAACAAGAAAAATGTGATGACCTATGAAGGCCTTAAAAAGCTTGAAGATGAACTGACAGAGCTCAAGGTTGTCAAACGAAAGGAAGTTGCCCAGAAAATCAAAGAGGCCAGAGAACAGGGGGACCTTTCCGAAAATGCAGAGTATGATGCTGCTAAAGCCGAGCAGCTGGAATATGAAAACCGGATAGAGCAGATTGAACAGATCCTCAAGCACGCCGAAGTTGTAGATGAAGATGAAGTCGATTTAAAGAAGATCAGCATCGGCTGCAAGGTTCGTATTCTTGATAAAGAATATAAGGAAGAAATGGAATATCGGATTGTGGGTTCCACGGAATCCAACAGTCTGGAGGGTAAGATCTCCAACGAATCGCCTGTTGGCAAGGCCCTGCTTGGTCATAAGGTCGGAGATACAGTTACCGTTGTCACCAAGGCGGGCAAGTTCAAGTATAAGGTACTTGCTATTGACCGTTCATGATTTCCTGAACGCAAAATCGGAATTGTCTTCAAGAATCCCGCATTGCGAGGCTGACATTAAATTTTTTCGGGAGGAACCATGCCGGAACAGGATTTATTACAGGTAAAGAGAGACAAACTGGAACAGCTGGTAAAAGCCGGCAAGGATCCATTTAAGATCACAAAATATGACGTGACTCACCACGCCGCCGAAATCAAGAATGGTTTTGACGCTTTGGACGGACAGACGGTCCGGGTAGCCGGAAGGATGATGTTTAAACGCAAGATGGGCAAAGCCTCCTTCTGTAATGTCATGGATAAGTCCGGAAAAATACAGATTTATGTCGCCCGTGATTCTATCGGCGAGGAGCCCTATGAGGAATTTAAAAAAATCCTCGAGGTGGGCGATATCATCGGTGTGGAAGGAAAGGTATTCAGGACCCAGACCGGGGAGATCTCCGTTCATGCGGATAAGATCGACCTGTTAAGCAAGAATCTTCAGACGCTGCCGGAAAAGTTTCACGGTCTGACGGATACGGACATCAGATACCGCCAGAGATACGTGGATCTGATCATGAATGAAGAAGTAAAAGATACCTTCATAAAAAGGTCGAAGATCATCTCTTCCATCAGAAAATATCTGGACGGTGAAGGCTTCATGGAGGTTGAGACGCCGATGCTCGTTTCCAATGCCGGAGGAGCAGCGGCCAGACCTTTCAATACGCATTTCAATGCACTTGACGAGGATCTGAAACTCCGTATCTCGCTTGAGCTCTATCTGAAGAGACTCATAGTAGGCGGTCTGGAGCGAGTGTATGAGATAGGGAGAGTTTTCCGTAATGAGGGCCTGGATACGAGACACAATCCGGAGTTCACTCTCATGGAACTGTATCAGGCATACACCGATTACAACGGGATGATGGATCTGACGGAAAATATGTTCCGTCATGTGGCCAAAGAAGTGCTGGGAACCACAAAGTTCAAATACGGCGAGATAGAGCTTGATTTCGGAAAACCGTTTGAGCGTATCACCATGATAGACGCTATCAGGAAATACGCAGACATCGATTTTGATGCGATACCTGACACCGAAGAGGCAAAGAAGCTGGCAGACGAACGCGAGATCCATTATGAGTCTTACCACACAAAGGGTGATATTATCAACCTCTTCTTTGAAGAATACGTGGAGGAAAAACTGGTCCAGCCGACCTTTGTCATGGATCATCCCGTAGAAATTTCACCGCTTACAAAGAGGAAGCCTGACAGGCCCGATCTCGTGGAGAGATTTGAGCTTTTCATCAATACATGGGAGATGGCCAACGCCTATTCGGAGCTGAACGATCCGATCGATCAGCGGGAACGCTTTGCAGCGCAGGATGCGGCAGCTGCGGCGGGTGACGAAGAGGCAAACCATACCGACGAGGATTTCCTCAATGCCCTCGAGATAGGCATGCCCCCCACAGGCGGAATCGGCTACGGAATCGACCGGCTCACCATGCTGCTGACAAACAGCCCGGCGATCAGAGATGTGCTGTTGTTCCCGACGCTAAAGTCTCTCGGGCAATAGAAAGCCAGTAAAATCAAGGCTTGGTGGGATTGATGAGTGTGAAAAGTCATTCAAATGTACATCAATTTTTCCAATCGAAATGCGCGAATATGCTGTAATATGAGCTTCCGATGCGTTTTCGATAGGTTCTGA
>JAILBQ010000140.1 GCA_024680815.1 Lachnospiraceae bacterium
CCAGTCCGCGCTTGTTCTCAAGCTCCTGCTGCGTAACGGAAAGCCCCGGTATCTTGATAAAGCCCAGGACCAGATCACTGTCGAATTCCGAAAAGGCTCCCTGATGATTTATCAGCTCATCCAGGAGTCCCATCCGCATCATCATTCCTTCCTTGGGAAGATTGTCGAGCATGGAATATGTACGGGGGTCGACTACTTCGTCAATGCCCAGGATCATGCCCCTTGCGATCTTCCAAAGTTCGGGACTATCATCATCCGCCAGCATCTGGGTCATTGCCGAAAGCATAACCGGCCTGTTTCCTTTTGCATGGCTTATCACCGGATCCGAGGCCGGGTTACTCACAGGGAAGGGTTTCTCCGGAGGAGGATTGAGAGTGATCTTATTCTTGACATATAAATAGATCGCGGAGCCTTTAAGCGCTTCGGGAACCTTATCAATGCTGCCGGGATTGGCAGACAGCGTTTCGACAACCTGGTGGGGAGTCACCTTTCCGTCCTTTTTCGCTGCCTCCTGCCATTTTTCCGCGATAGCTGTTTTGATGCCTTCCGTATAGTCATCATCCGCGGCATAGGAGGTGTAATACTGGATCGTCGCGGCGTTGACATGCTGGAAGAACGCGGATTGTCTGATCGCGACCCGAAGCCGCTCAGCCTTCTCCTGTTTGGTCCAGCTGCGTCTCCCGAAGTACTTCATATCGTCTTTTCCGCCGACCGTTTCCCCTTCGGCCGCTTCTTCATCCGTAAAAAATTCCCCGTTGAGATAGAAGCCGTGTACCCTCTCCCCGTTCTTTTTCAGCTTGGCATGGAGGATCTCGGCGCTCCTTTCCGAGAACAGCTTTCGGCCGTTTATATCCAGTTCGTCGGATTCCAGATCGGCTCTGCCCGCATAGACCTCGTCAAAGAAATGTTCATCGGTCCCCTGCGCGGCAGTAAGCGCCGTGGGCGACTCCGCGGTAAACTGCCTTTTTGAACGCCTTCCCGTCAGATCCCGTCCGAATTTATACCGGGTTTTCAGACCTCCCTCTCCGGCCTGGGAATACATTGCGATCTTTGTATGGGTCTTGGTATGAAGCGCAGGATCTACCAGATTTGCCCCGTCCTGGTTGGTTTCCGTGCTCTCCGTAACAGGGAGCTCTCCGACATTCAGATACGGATTCTTTTCCGCGCTGATAAACAGATCTATCAAAGGGCCTGTATCATATATTCCCGTATACTCAACAATAGATTTGGCCGAAGTCTCCGGTATGGTCCTGCTTTCTCTGGCCTCCTGGGATAATTCCCCGTTCTCGTCGACGGAAAATTCCTGGGTCATCTCATACCAGCTCTTTGCCATCTTATCGTAATTATCGTAATGCTTCCTGTAGATCTTCTCCCTGTAATCGGCTCTTTTTTCGGCCCAGTTATCCGCCAGAGCCTCCGCCTCATTCGTCAGTTTTCTGATCTTTCCGGCCTTCTTATCATTCTGACTTCTCTTCGAGGACAGGAATATGCCTATGGAGCTTATAAATTTTCTGAACCTGCCCTTATGAGCCACATCCGTCTGACGGACCCCCTCTCTGATGGCCCTGAGATACTCTATATCACTCTGTCTTTCATCGATCGATACCCGGGAAGTCTCGCCGGCCGTGAGTGCATGGGATTTGTCTGATCTGACATAAGCCTCATCCTGCCTTCTTACCCTCTCAACCGGATTCACCCCGTCGATTTCGACATGTTCGGCCTCTTCCACATCATCAGCATCTATCCGGCCGTCATCCCCCACAAGATCCAGGACTTCGCCTGTATTCGGCTCAGGATTGCCGGGGATCGCCGTATCTTCTGACACATCATTTCCCGTCTGATCCAAAACCTGAACTTCCCTCGGCGCCTCTTCGTTTAACAGCTGTCTTTCCGCGGCCTGATCTGCCTCAGCATCCCGGATCATTTCATCGATATAACCGAGGGACCATTCCTTGTCTCCCGTATCGTTCTTTCCGAGCATGGCGGCATATTCTGCTTCGGTTATTATTATTTCCCGCTTCAGACGTTTTACCTCATTTACCTTGCCCTTGATCTTTTCACTCACTGCCCTGTGTTTGTTGCGCTGAACAAGAGCGGACTCCATGGAAGCCTGGTTTTCCTGGCTCATGCGCCTTAAGATATTACTCCTTACCTGGGCGACTATCGCGTTTCGCTTCTTGCCGTCAACGGTCTCGTCCGCGAACAGATCCTCTCCCGAGTCCATATAGGAGCGCAGAGAGCTGTCCAGCGTAGCGGTGTCCACATCGTCTGGGGTTTTTGCGTATGCACTTTCGAAGCTTGTGGCTCTGGGGGCCATATCTTTCTTCCTCCAATCAGATCCTTATCGATCAGGCGGACAAATAGTTGACATAATTTTACAACAAAAATGAATATTTTCCAAGAGCATCCAT
>JAILBQ010000015.1 GCA_024680815.1 Lachnospiraceae bacterium
CTCGCAAACGCTTCGCTTTTTGCTCGTTATAAAATCGCTGCTGACGCAGCTCTCCGGGTACGGGGCTTATAACCCCGCACCCGAAATCAAGATATTCCCACCACCTAAAGGTGGTGGGTTATCTTGATTATTTTATATATAAGTCCGAAGAAGCTGTTCATCCTGGTTACTTATTGAGAATATTTCCGCGAAACGGAAAAATTCTCAATAGTATTGAGAAAATCGGACTATTCATGTATAATTCTCAATAAGAAACGAGAGGATTTATCCCATGATAAAGAGAGAAAAATACATATCCGAAGTCAGAGGGTTTTACAACAGTGATCTGATCAAGATCATCACGGGAGTAAGACGTTGCGGAAAATCGGTTGTATTGGAACAGATCATGGAAGAGATCAGGGAAACAACGGATAATGTTATATTCCTGGACTTTGAAGATCGTATGACTACCGAGGAGATTGCAACGTGGAAGGATATTGTCCAATATACAGAGGATCACAGAGCATCCGGTCAGTGCTTTGTGTTTCTTGATGAAGTACAGGAGATTGATGATTGGCAATTGGCATGTAAAACCTTAAGGACACGTGATTGCTCTGTGTTTATCACCGGTTCCAATTCAAAATTGCTGTCCGGAGAATTCACAAAAGAATTGTCAGGCCGGTATGTCAGTTTTCGAATTCGTCCGTTTGTATACAAAGAGATATTGGAATATGCCGATCAGTTAGACAAGGATATTCCCGTTTCGGATTATCTTGTCTGGGGAGGATTTCCAAAGAGAATCGAGTTAAACTCGGAAAATGAAATACGTAAGTATATCAACGATCTGGATACAACAATCGTGGTGAATGATATCATCAACAGGTACAAGATAAGAAAAAGCGGAGATTTCAAAAAAGTTGCAGCGTTTATTCTCAAATCAAATGCCCGTATCTATTCGGCCAAATCGATAACTGATTATATGAAGAGTCATGGAATACCATGTTCGTCCAATACCGTGCAAAAGTGGATCGAGTATTTATCGGAAGCGTATATTATAGATCAGGTGAAAAGATTTTCCAGAAAAGCAAAGAAGGAATTAGAACAGAGTCATAAACTGTATAACTGTGATGTGTCGTTGAACTCGATCAGGTGTACGAATAACAGATATGACCTGACACATAATCTGGAAAACATCGTTTATCATGAACTTGTTTTTATGGGCTATGATGTTACCGTTTATGATAATAACGGGAAAGAAATTGACTTTCTGGCCGAAAAAGGGAATCGGAGATATTTCATACAGGCTGCATACAGTATTGCCGAGGATAAAGCTTACCAGCGTGAAATGACGGCTTTCTCGGGAATCAGTCAAACAGACAGAAAAATTCTCATTACAAATGACGATATGGATTATTCCACAAGCAATGTTGAGCACATACGATTCCGGGATTTTCTGATGGTTCGGTCTTTGGAAAACAAATAGACTCTGAATCATAACGGCAAAAAAGGGGGAATCACATGAAAAAAGACAGCCTGGATGTTTTGTATGAGACCATGGAAGGGAAGGAATATTATCTTTCCCTTTATGAGCACGCCTGCTCTTTATTCAGGGAAGGCGATCTGAAGCAGGCCGAAACGGAAGCGATGATGAGCCTCGAGGCGATCGGGGTTCCGGAAAAAGGGAGTTATACCGAAGCATCGGTGACCGCGGCAAAATGCATGAAGCTCCTGGCCGACATCCATCGTCAGGAGAGTTTAAAGCCCGGCCTCTCCGGGCGGCTGAAAAGGAAAACGAACCTCTCGAAGGCGACGAGTTACTATAACTATTCCTGCAACATGTTCGACGGCATGGCAGAAAAGCTGGAGCTGCCGGATCTTTTAAGCTATTATGATTCGATTGCTGCTTTTGCTGAATTCTGTAAAGAAACAGGCGATGACGGGAAAGCCTTCCGGCTTTATCGGATCGCCTATCAGGCGCTCAGGGATTCCGGACATTTTGAGGAAGGAATAAAGGAAACCGGTCCCCGGGCAGTGGAACTCCTGGAAATCCTGGCTTCTCACGCGCTGGAAGAAGCGGATTATGCCTTTGCCGCAAATATGATCGGCCAGGCCAAAGACGTGACCTTGCTGCTGGCAAAGGCGGGACCGGAATCCTACGAGGATAAGCTCAGGGAATACGATGAACGATTAAAGGAGCTCATCGAAAAAGGGAATCTCAAGGTGATCGATAATCCTTCAGCGAAGCGTTAATTAACATCCCCCGCCGGGAATTCCAGAATCTCCTCCTCTTCTTCCTCTTCCTCTTCGGAAACGAGCTCCGGAAAGCCGGAAAGGAGGGCGGAGAGCTTCTCGTAGAGCTCCATCGCATCCCCATGGTTTCGGGTGATAATCGATTCGTTCTTTTGGGAAGCCGCATTTTCCAGAATCGAGGAAAGACCGGAAAGCTCCTTTGCGCCGATGGTGGCGGAGGTGCTCTTCAGGGAATGAACGAGAATCATATAATTCTCCCAGTCTCTCCTGTCGTAGTATTCCTGCAGCTTTTCCCGCTTTTCCCCGGAAGACTGAAGATATTCCCGCAGCACGGTTTGATAAATATCCCGGTTGTTCCCGCAGAAGGACAGTCCTTTTTCTACATCGATCCCTGCCTCGGAAAGTGCGGAAAGCATGGGATCGGCAGCGACCCTCGTCTCTTCGGACGCAATCTTGAGCTCCGGGAGGACAGAGATGATTTTTTCCTTCGGAAGATACCGCTGGAGCATGTTTTCCAGGGCCTGCCCGTCCACGGGCTTTGTCAGATAGTCCGTAAAGCCCTCCCCCATATACCGCTCCCTGGCGCCGTTGATGGCATCCGCCGTCAGGCAGATCACCGGGGTATCCGCGTTTCGTCCGTTTTCCTGTTCCCTGATTTTCTGCAGGACCTCTACGCCGTCCATCTTCGGCATGCGCTGATCCAAAAGGATCACGTCATAGGCATTCTTCCCGGTAAGCTCTATGGCCTCCTCGCCGCCGGGGGCGGTGTCAATCTGGATCTCCGTTTTCTTCAGAAGATTGGTCACCACCATCAGGTTCATCCTGGTATCATCCACAACAAGGATATGCGCTTCAAAGGCCCGGAAGGACTCCCGGTAGGCCTCGATATCCGCGTCCTTTCCCGGCAGCGGCCGGAAATCCCCGAGAGGCAAGGGATTCTCGATTTTCTGCCACAGATCAAAGGAAAAGACCGAGCCCTCGCCGTAGGTGCTTGCCACCTCGAGCTCGCTCCCCATCAGAGAAAGAAGCCTTGTGGTGATGGACATGCCAAGGCCCGTTCCTTCTATATTCCGGTTTTTCACCTCGTCCAGCCGCTCAAAGGACTCAAAGAGCCGCCCCATA
>JAILBQ010000059.1 GCA_024680815.1 Lachnospiraceae bacterium
CAGGATATCACTCATTGGCTTTTCTCCGGAAGGAGAGATCCCAGAGATAGGGGATCAGGGCGCTGAAGGCCTGCTCTCCCTGGGTAAAGGTGGCTTTTTCGTCCTTTATCACGCCGAGGACCTTCTTTTTTACGGCCCGGGCGTCGATAAGCTCCGATGTCTTAAAATCCTTTGATGAAACCGTGTCCTCGAAGTACTCCCGCATCGGCCCCTTCATCCATTCCACTACAGGAGTGTTGAAGCCAAGCTTGGTCTTCCGCCTCTCGACCTTTTCCGGAAGGAGGCCGTGCATTCCGTCCCGGATGATGGATTTGGTATATCCGCCGTGGAGCTTTGAGCGCCAGCCGATGGAAAACGCAAAGGAAACTATACGGTGATCCATAAAGGGCATACGGATCTCCACCCCGTTTGCCATGCTGTAGTGGTCGTAGTTACGAAGGAGCGTGGGCAGGATGTTTTCGTGGGAAGAGGCGTAGAGCACCCGGTTTAAATGGTCCAGCGAACGGAAAGCGGGATCGGAGGAAGCCAGGGGCTTTACGTGATCTCCCCGCAGTCTCCGGGTGAGCTTTTTACGCTGGTAATTAAGATAAAGGCGGGAAGCGCTCATGTTTTTTACGGCGTTATTGGAATCGTCGTGAGGAAAGCATCCCAGATATGTTGAAGCGATGAGCTCCCTCTCTGTCTGACTCCGGGCGTCGTCGAAGGCGTGAAGGATATCAAAGGGATATCCCCCGAAAAGCTCGTCTGCCCCGTGTCCGTCTATCGTCACCAGGGTTCCACCCTTCCTGAGAGCCCCGTACAGGAGCATCATCGGGATGGGGCTTGTTATGTAAACCTCCTCGAAAAGATAGAACATGTCATCAAGGCGGTCAAGGACCGTGGAAGGATCGATATTCACGATGGTGGAGGGGACGTTTAACTTATCGGTAACGCATTTCGCGTATTCCGTTTCGTCCAGTGTCGTTCCGGGGAAGGAAGCGATATAGGCGTGCCGCCAGTCCCGGCTTACCCGCTCGGTCGGGGCGAGGGAGTCAATGTGGGCCATGGCGCAGAGGACGCTTGAGGAATCGAGTCCTCCTGAGAGCGCAGTGCCTACAGGAACGTCGGAGCGCATCCTAAGGCGGCAGGAATCGAGAAAGAGCTCCCGGAACATTTCGGTCTGCTCCCGGTAGCTTTTCGGAACCTCGGTAAGGTGATCCAGGGTGTTCCAGAAACGCATAAGGCGCATGCCTCTTTCATCGACCCGGGCGCAGTACCCGGCGGGAAAGCGTTTTATTCCCTCAAATACACAGTCCGATGTGTTTTCGTAATGAACGAAGCGCTCGGGATGACAGACGATGTCCTTATTTGGCTTCACCTCGCCAAGCAGCGGAAGAAGAGCCTTCATTTCGGAAGCGAAGGAGAGGGAATAGCCGTTTGTGGCGGAGAAATCCTCGGTATAGAAAAGGGGTTTAATGCCGAAGCGGTCCCGGGAGAGAAAGAGCTCGCGCTTTTCCCGGTCGTAGAGAGCGAAGGCCCACATCCCGTTAAATCTGTAAAGGGCCTTTTCCTTCCATTCAAGAAGGGAATAAAGCAGGACCTCGCTGTCCGTGCTGCTCTTAAAATGATATCCCAGAGCCTCGAGCTCGTGTCGGAGTTCCGGGAAATTGTATATCTCGCCGTTATAAACAAGTCTGTAACGGCCGGAGGCATCCGACATGGGCTGAGTGCCCTGATCGGAAAGGTCGAAGATGGCGAGTCTCCTGTGCCCCAGGGTCACCCCGCCCTCCTGCCACAATCCGGAGCCGTCCGGCCCGCGGTGGACAAGACGGTTAAGACAGCGCTCCGCGAGAGCCCTGTCGGTTTTTTTATTTAAAATGCCGAAGATCCCGCACATGCCTCTTACAGTTCCTCGATCAGCGTGATGATATCCTTTATCGGCAGCAGGCGGTCATCCACCTCTTTCGCCCGATGGTATTTAAGGATATCCATGGCGGTGCTCTGCATGGCCGGGAAAGCGCTGCGGATCAGCTGGTTCGCGTATATCACGATCTTTACCCCGTGGGAGGCAAGCTCGCTCTCCGTCACGGTGTTAAAGGAGGTGGGAACCACAACCAGGGGAACCTCAGGGAAATCCTTATGGAAGGAATCGCAGAAATCAAAGATCTCCGTGGGGTCCTTTTTCCGGGAATGTATCATGATCCCGTCCGCCCCGGCTTCGACATAGGCTTTCGCCCTTAAAAGGGCGTCCTCGAGACCTGCCTCCAGGATGAGGCTTTCGATCCGGGCTATGATCATGAAATCGTCGGTGAGCTGAACCTTTTTTCCGGCCCGGATCTTTTCCGAGAAATGCTCGATGGAGTCCTGGGTCTGTTCAACCTCTGTCCCGAAAAGGGAATTTTTCTTAAGTCCGATCTTGTCCTCGATGATCACGGCCGAAACCCCGAGGCGTTCCAGGGAACGCACAGTATAGACGAAATGCTCCAGAAGGCCGCCCGTGTCCCCGTCGAAGATCATGGGCTTTGTGGTGACCTCCATCACGTCGTCGATGGTGCGGAGCCTTGAGGAAATATCCACAAGCTCGATGTCCGGCTTTCCCTTTGTGGTGGAATCGCAGAGAGAGCTTAACCACATTGCGTCGAACTGGTCGAATTCCCCGTCGTGCTCGGTGATGGTCTTTTCGGCGATGAGCCCGGTCAGACCGTCATGCACCTCAATGGTCTTGACGATGTCCCTTAGCTCAATAAGCTTCTTAAGGCGCCCTCTGCGATACTCCGGCATGGCCAGCTTTTCGTTCACTCTCCGGTCAATACGCTGGACGCTTTCGCTGAAGGTGTAGGGCACGTCAATGATCTGCCCGCCGTAGGGCTCGATAAGAGAGGCAACGTTATCCCTTATGGCCTTCAGGGGCTCCTTTGTCCAGTTGTCGCCGTGAATAACATAGTCGGGATGGAGTTCGTTTATGACGGAATCATACATGACCTCGTCCTGCACCACGACCCGGCTCACTCCCTTGATATTCTTTACCATTTCCATGCGCTTTTCGAAATCCTCGGTAAAGAAGCGGTTGAAACGGATGACCGCAGGATCGCTTAAGACCCCGACGATCACTTCCCCGTATTTCTGTGCCTCGTGGATGATATTAAGATGCCCCTCATGGATAACATCGGTGCAAAAGCAGGTATAGACGGTTTTCATGATACTGTGCCTCCGATGGCTTGATTTTTTCCTGATAATCACCGTAATTTTAACAAAATTGAGCTGTTCACGCAACTTTCCAAAAAACCTCTTGCGCTTTTCCGGATTTTGAGGTATCGTAGTTGCATTGAACAAGGGCGTTCCAAAAGTTGATTTTGGAACGCCTTTCTCTTTAGGAGAGAAGAGAGGAGGAATATTATGAACGAGTGCGAAGTTAAGGGTGTTGCCGAAATGTTCGGCGAGGACGTGTTTAATGACACCGTAATGCAGGAGCGGCTTCCGAAGAAGGTGTATAAGGAGCTCAGAAAAACCATTGACGGAGGCAAGGAGCTGGATCCCATGACCGCCGAGGTGGTGGCGGAGGCCATGAAGGACTGGGCTATTGAGCGCGGAGCCACCCACTATACCCATTGGTTCCAGCCTCTTACCGGGATCACGGCGGAAAAGCACGAGGCTTTCATTTCCCCTACAAGACCGGACGGAAAGATTTTAATGGAGTTTTCCGGAAAAGAGCTGATTAAAGGTGAACCGGATGCCTCCTCCTTCCCTTCCGGAGGCTTAAGAGCCACCTTTGAGGCCCGGGGCTATACCGCCTGGGACTGTACCTCTCCGGCCTTTGTCCGTCACGACGCGGCGGGGGCGATTCTGTGCATCCCGACCGCTTTCTGCTCCTACACCGGCGAGGCTCTGGATATGAAGACTCCGCTGCTGAGATCCATGGAGGCCCTTAATAACCAGGCTTTAAGACTGCTTAAGCTTTTCGGAAATACTACCTCAAAAAAGGTCACGGCTTCCGTGGGCGCGGAGCAGGAATATTTCCTGGTGGACAGATCCCAGTATCTTAAAAGGAAGGATCTGATTTATACCGGACACACCCTGTTTGGGGCCATGCCTCCCAAGGGGCAGGAGCTCAACGACCAGTATTTCGGTTCCATCCGCGAAAAGGTGGGGGCGTTCATGAAGGCTCTCAACGAAGAGCTCTGGAAGCTGGGAGTTTCCGCCAAGACACAGCATAACGAGGTGGCCCCCGGCCAGCATGAGCTGGCGCCTATCTATACCGAGGCAAATATTGCCGTGGATCAGAACCAGCTTATGATGGAGGTTATGAAAAAGGTGGCGGAGCGCCAGGGAATGACCTGCCTTCTGCATGAAAAGCCCTTCTCCGGCATGAACGGCTCCGGCAAGCACAATAACTGGTCCATCGTGACCGATGACGGTATCAACCTTCTGGATCCCGGAAAGACGCCTCACGATAACGTGCAGTTCCTTCTGGTCCTGACCTGCATCCTGAAGGCGGTGGACGAGCACGCCGATCTTTTAAGAGAGTCGGCTGCCGATGTGGGCAATGACTACCGGCTTGGCGCCAACGAGGCTCCGCCGGCCATCCTGTCGGTATTTGTCGGCGAGCAGCTCCAGGATGTGCTGACCCAGCTTATTACCACCGGGTCTGCCACCAGCTCAAAGCAGGGAGAAATCATGAATACCGGAGTGAAAACCCTTCCGGATTTCATGAAGGACGCCACCGACCGGAACCGCACTTCGCCCTTTGCTTTTACCGGCAATAAGTTTGAATTCCGTATGGTCGGCTCGTCCGATTCCATTGCCGCGCCCAACACGGTTCTGAATGTTATTGTTGCGGAAGCCTTTGCGGACGCCTGCGATACTCTTGAGAAAGCCGGCAATTTTGAAGAAGCCGTGCATGATCTTATCAAAAAGTATGCCACGGATCATCAGCGGGTTGTCTTTAACGGCAACGGCTATTCGGAGGAATGGGTGGCCGAGGCTGAGCGCAGGGGTCTTCCGAATATCAAATCCATGGTGGACGCGATTCCCGCCATTGTCACCGATAAGGCGGTGGAGCTCTACAGCCGTTTCGGCATCTTCACGAGGACTGAACTGGAGAGCCGTGCGGAGATTAAATATGAAGAGTATTCAAAGGAGGTGAATATCGAGGCAATGACGATGATTGACATGGCCTCGAAGTCGCTGATTCCGGCCTGCGTCCGCTACAGCCATGCTCTGGCAAAGACCGTGCTGGCTTTAAAAGAGGCAGGAGCGGATTCTTCCGTGGCCTCCGACCTCCTTTCCGAGGTAACGTCTCTTACCAAAGAGGCAAGAGATGCGCTGGGCAGACTTTCCGAGGACGATGAAAAGGGAAGTGCCATGGAAGACGGCAGGGAAAAGGCGGTCTATTATCACGATGTGATCAAGGCGGATATGGCGGCTCTCCGCGCCCCCATCGACCGGCTGGAGATGATCGTGGACAAGGAGTGCTGGCCCATGCCCAGCTACGGGGATATGCTGTTTGAAGTTTGACGTAACCTTTGAAAAATGACAAAAATGATGCACGCCAACCTTTGAAAAATGACAAAAATGATGTACCCTAACCCTTGAAAAATGGCAAAAGTTACGCATGCTAACCCTTGAAAAATGACAATAGCTGTCGTATCATTATAACGGCAGGAGGGTTGATACATGTTAAAAAGGGTTATTTGGGACAGGCTGATTGCATGGAAGGAGAACAAACATCATCCGCTTGTCTTAAAAGGGCTGCGTCAGACAGGAAAGACTTTCATAGTCAGACAGTTCGGGAAGGAGTTCTACGACAGCTGTATCTATATTGATCTGAGGGCCGACAGGGCGATTCACTCAGCCTTTGAGGGGGATTTTGATGTCGACAGGATGGTGATGTCGATCACTGCCGCAGCTAAATCTTCAAAATTCATTCCGGGTAAAACCCTTATTATATTTGATGAGATACAGGATTGTCCCAATGCAAGGAGTTCCTTAAAATACTGGGATATTGACGGAAGATATGATGTAATCGCTACCGGGAGCTTCCTTGGCGTTAAAGGCTTCAGAGAGCCTTATACCAGGGGGGTTCCCGTGGGATATGAAGATCAGATGACCATGTATCCTCTTTCATTCCGCGAGTTTCTTGATAATACGGGACTGGATCAGAAGGTTCTGGATTATGTCTGCACCTCCCTTAAAGAACATACCGTAATTGAAAAAACCATTCATGAAAGTCTGCGTTCCCTTTATCTTCAATTCTTAATAGTGGGCGGCATGCCCGAAGCCGTTAATACTTTTTTTGCTTCCCATGATCTCAAAGCCGTCAGAAAAGTTCAGCAAAGAATTCTTAAATCCATAAGAGACGATTTCGGAAGATATAAAGACAGCAAAGGAAACGACAGGATCAATGAGGTATTGAAACTGCGTGCTGAAGCCTGCCTCGATTCCATGCCGGCACAGTTGTCAAAAGAATATAAGAAGTTTAAATACAGCCTTGTCAATACGAAAGGTCATTCTCCGGAAAAGGCGGATGGCATTCAATATCTGTCGGATGTCGGGCTGATTGTGCGTTCGTATAATGTGCACGAGATATCTTATCCCCTTGAGGGTGTGAAGATTGCGTCGGAATTCAAGGCTTTCTATATTGATACCGGGCTGCTTGTTGCGGAGCTGGGGGAGGAGGTTCCCTTAAAGATCCTTTCGGGCGATATAAGCTCCTATAAAGGGGCCATTGCGGAAAACATGGTGGCCGCGGCCTTTGCGCAGAGAGGGCTCAAGTTATATTATTTTCACGCTCCGAGCGGTTCACCGGAGCTGGACTTTTTGTTTGAGAGAGACGGTGAAGCGGTGATCGTGGAGTGCAAGGCGACAAACAATCGCGCCACAAGCATGAAATTTGTAATCGCCAACCCGAAAAAGTACGGCAGGCATCCGGCCATCAAGTTTGCGGATTCCAATGTCGGCTCCGGCGCCGGTTTTGATACGTATCCGCTGTATGCGACGGCGTTTATGGACACCGGCCCGGAAGAGATGATTGTGCCCGTTGTGGACGTGAAAAACCTCAAAGTGCCGGAGTAGCACGCTTAAAATTTCATAATTATTATCTTAAAAGCATCGGTTAACACCCGGTGCTTTTTTCGAGCGCGTTTAGGCGCGCCAAGCGCGCCTGGGCCCGGGCCCGCCCCGCAAGGAAAAACGTCCAGTGGAAAACATGCCAGTGGCATGTTTTCGAGCCCGCTTTGGAGCGCTATGCGCTCCAGCGCTCCGTTCGTTTTTCGAGCCTGTTTTGCCGCGCTAAGCGCGGCAAGGCGGCCCCGGCACGGATGATTCGTAAGACGGGCCAATAAAAGTGGGATCGATTCAAAACAAAAAATTAGCCAAAAATCTTGACGGGGGGGTAAAACATGGTATTTTATTCTCGCCAATGCGCACAGGGGTTCGCCGAATTCCTTTTCTTCTCAATGAAACGTAAAAAGCGGAGAGCTCCTGTGCATATGAAAAAGCGTTGGCAGCATTGGCAAAACGTATTGGCAAAATTTTTGTACGTGGAAAACGGACTCGTTTTCCTGAGGTAAAAGGAATAATTTAGGAAATCTTTTCATTTTCTGATTATTCCCCAGATTAACTGAATAGTGTTTTGCGGCAGGTTGGTTCAGTCTTTACGGGCTGGAGGTTTGTGTACCTGTCGGTTTTGGTCTTTGTTTTGCCGTGGCCGGAGTCGGACGGAAGAGTAGTTTTTTGGCTGGCGATTGGTTGTGGCAAAAGCGGGGGGCGGAAGCCCTGCGGCAGGTGTTTCGTCACGGCACGGAGCCCACTAAGCTCATCGTTCGTGTTGAAACGGCTCTCGTGTCGCTCACCTGACTTTTGCAGGCGAAAGCTTTCAAAGGCGTGGTTCGCTCAGTCGAGCCACAACACTCCGATTCGCTAAGTGGGTCCGGCTTGGTGTGACGCAACACCTGCCTCCGGGCTTCCTGCCGGCTTGCCGGGTGTAAACCAGCCCGGTCACAGCAGGAGAGGGCTGGGAAAAGATTAAAAGAAATAACTGCGGTTCAACGTCCCGAAGGGATTTTGAATAGAGAAAACGAAAACATTTTTAAGAAAGAGAGGTAAAAAGGGAATGAAGAGAAACTGGAAACGAATTCTTTCGCTTCTGCTCACAGCTGCTCTGGTATTTACAATGAATACCGGTGTGTTTGCTGACGAAGTTCCGGAACAACCTGTTGAAGAACAGGTAGAACTTCCTGCAGAGGAAACTGCGCCAGCAGAGCCTGTAGTGGAAGAAACCACGGGAGAAACAGAACCTGAGGAAGTGGAAGCTCCTGAAGAGGAACCGGCTCCCACAGAAGAGGAAGCAGAACCTGCAGTAGCTGAGGAGAGCACTCCTGAGCCGGAACAGCCGGCGAGTGTTTCTATGGATTATGTAGGAATAGACACTCTCGGATGGACAATAACAATTGGAGGAAATCCAGCAACTGCGGATGATGATTACACAGCTACAGAAGGAGGGGAAGTTGCACTAGTTAAGGACGGCAATTATGTATTAACTCCTAGTGCTGAAGCTCAGGAAATAAAGATCTCCGGTCACGGAGCAGGCACGAATGTTTCCTTTAGCACGGGCGAGCTCGAAGACGGAACAATCACCTATGTTGTTTTGGGTAATGGT
>JAILBQ010000074.1 GCA_024680815.1 Lachnospiraceae bacterium
TCATAGGTTTCTTCCCCGGAGCCCGTGGCGTTCGGCTTCAATATCTTATCATACTGTTCATCCCTGAACCGCAGCTTTATCGGTTCGGAGGTGCCATAGGCGGTCGGAGCGAATCCGTAACGGTTCATTCCCACCGCGTCCCTTACATATTTATTGATCTCTATTCCATAGCTCCACGAATCATCAGTTCTGCTCCAATAGGAGGTGCAGTCATGGGAAAAGAGGATCGCCCTGCCCTCCGAAATATATTCCGTAAGTCCCTGGGCCGCCAGAGAATTGAGCCTCAGGGTTTCCTCGTCGCCGTTCACCCTGCCGAAGGACCAGCAGTCCGCGAAGCCGCAGATCACGAGGTCGAAATTTTCCAGATATTTCCTGTAATCCTCCACAGTCTTACCCGGTACAAGGGTTTCAATAAAATCCTCGCTCTGAACGGATTTGATATCCAGCGAAAAGGCCATATTCCCGTTGACATCCCTTAAATACCGTCCCAGGATCGTATTCCCCTCCATCACCTTCTGCAGGTTCACCAGGTTCGGGGTCTCATTTTTCCACTTTGTGCTCATAAGCTGAAGAACCTTTATGGTGGGTTTCTCGCCTGTGATCCTTGTATACCCCTTTACGCTCCCGCGGCGCTTCTTTACGGTATCATTCCCGTTCTGATACACCACCAGCCTCCAGGGAACAACTCTGTTCTGGGACGCGCTGAAAACCCTTGTCAGGGTATAATCCTTATTCGCCTCAAGATCCGTATCACCATCCAACCAGGTCACCGCCGAGGTGTCCCTCTCCTGTTCGGAAAATTTTCCGTCCGCGTTACGATCGAGATAGAGCCTCGCGTCATATTTTTTATTTTTGGAGCCATAAGCATCCTTGATCCTGAATTCGATCTTAAGCTGGCATTTTCCGTCCCCCAGATTTTCGGCGTCCACTACCCCTTCATACATGGCGTCATTCTTTAAGCCGATCTCGGGGCGGGCTTCCTCCATATAGCTGTAAAGCCCGGAATTATCACTGACGACATCACTCACCGCGAAAAGGCATTTTCTCCGATCCTTACTGTCATAGAGGGTTTTGATGGCCTTATACATATTTGAATGATGATCCAGAACCCCGTTTTTGCTGACTCCGTTTTTTGACGGATTCAAAAGCTTGTCCGAAATGATGACAGGCAGCCGGGCGTCCGCAAAATCCTTAAGTCTTGTGATGTCGGCCTTAAGGATATCCGTGCCGGAAAAGCGGCGGTCTCCGCTGTATTCCGGAAAGCCCGGAGAAAGATGATTATCCAGCTTAAAGGTGTCCCCTATGTTGGTGAAAATCATCCCGTTCATGGTCTTATCATTATAGACGGGGCCGTATTTTGAATTATTCGTCCCGTAAAAGCCCGTGTTCATCCCGCTGGTGTCGGCCCCGATGAAGATAAGGTCATACTCCGAATTCAGGTCGTCAATATTGCCGATAAATTCCTGCACCGACATCTGGGTCAGGATAATCTCACCCTTCGTTGAAAAGAGCGGCTTCTCCTCCAAAACCGGATCGGGATCGCTTACCGTAAGATTCACAAAATCCGGACTTACGCTGTGATCCATATAATAGAGGGTGGTAATGCCGTTATGCTCGTTAGGATCATCCGTGCGCAGATCGTAGCTCAGCTGATTGGAGGAAGCCATCTGTTTATAGGTTTTGTTTTCGCCCTTCATATCCCCCGACATATCCTGGGGCTCTATTTCCAGAACCCTGTATACACCCTTTACCATCATTTCCTCATAGGCGATGATATGCCGGATAACCGTGGCTTCGCTGAGCTTCTCCTCCACGTTCTTGTCATAAAACCTGTTTTCGTAGTCAATATACCTTTTGACGGTATCAAAGCTCTCTCCCGCTGAAAGGTCCGCGTTGAAATCCCCGTTCACCACCCCCCTTTCTCCGGAATCATCAAACATATATACCCGATCGTTTAAAAAGGAGTTTCCGGAAATGACGGGATTTTCCGCCGCCACCGCGGCCGATACGGCGCTCTCGTCAAAGGCATTATAAGCAAGGGTATAATCCTTAAACGCCAGAGAATTCACAAGACGCTTCATTACACTCTCCGAGCCGTCGGCAACAGAATGCTCCGCAAGGATCGGTGTGGCCTCCAGAGAGGCCAGTCGCAGAATCTCCTTCGCGGCATTGCCGCTGATATCATTCTTCCCCGAATAGTTCGCGGAAGGAGCGTCTTTTATAAACCCTGTTCCCGAGGCCGCGATAAAGATAAGGTCATATTGACCGAAGCTGTCAGGCTTTAGCGTCGAGGCGGACACGGTCGTCACCTTAATGTCAAGACCCGCAATTTCCGCCGTTTCGGTCCGGTCAAAGACAAAGCGCCTGAAAAATTCATTATTTGTCCATAAGCCTCCCCAGAAGACCCCGGCCCCCATTTCATTGATATGTGCCCCGCCCTCCAGTCCGGGGACGAAAACCCCGTTTCCTTTATCGAACTTATATACAATATATGCCGCGATCCCGCCCGTTTCCGCAATAACACCCTCACCTGTAAGGTCGGGCACAAGAACCTTCGTATCATCGACAGACCAGGCTCCGTTTGCGGAGGGTGACCATTTTGTAATATGGTAGCTCACCGCATCCTTATCATTATTATCATCCTTATATTTAAATTCCGGAATATAGAGTTTATCCGAATCCGCCAGTGAGCCTCCTTCCTTCACCTCTTCGGCGCCCTCTTCGGGAATTTCACCTCCGGGAAGGGCTTCCTCCGGTACGATTTCCGCCTCCTCATCCCGGGGCAGGATGTTATCGGAAACCACCTCCTCCGGTACAGGCGTCTCTTCCTCCGCCACTGGCTCCGGTTCCCCGGCAGGAGCTTCAGCCGGTTCCGGTTCAGCCTGCGGCTGTTCCGGCGTATCCTCCGAAAGAGGGCTCTCTTCCGTGAGTTCCCCGGCAACAAGCCCTTCTTCATCAGGGGAAGAAAAGCGTTCAGGTAAAGCAACCTCCGTTACTTCCAGGGTAAGAGGATCGACAGCCTCCACAGGGGCGGCCGGCTCTTCGGGCGCCACAGGCTCTGCCGGGGTTTCCGGGATTTCCGGCTGTTCCGCTGGCGGCTCAGGCTCCCCGGGAGTTTCGGGTTCCTCCGGCCCGCCCGGCGCTTCTTCGGCCGGTCCGCTGCCGGCAGGCGCTTCATCAGGGGTTTCCTGTCCGCCCTTTTCGTTCACTGTGACCGCGTTCAAAGCATTTACCGATATCTTATCTCCGTTTTTGCTTAAGGTGCCCCAGCATTCATACACCTCTCCGTTCTTTTTATAGACGTAGTCTCCCTCTGTCAGTCCGGCTGTCCAGGAACCGCCGGATTCGATCTCTTCCGGAGCTCCCTCGATAAAATAACCGTATTTATTTGATGAAACCTGATCAGGGCTCACCGCGGCAAAGGCAGCGTGATAAGCCCCGCCTTCGGCCTTTTTCAACGCCGGCTGGAAATCTCCTTCGTTTGAGCTTACAAAGCCGCTGTCCTCTTTTCCGTTTATATATTTTCTTGCCTTATCAAAGACCCTTTCGTTTCCCGAAAGCTCATAATAAAGCTTAACGTAATTTCCGCTGACTTTGTGTTTCATCGCGATCCCGTCAAGGGAAACCACATCAGTTTCCTTTATGGAGGCTATCTTTTTTGCCCGGGAGGCCTCAGGCATATCCATGTCCTCCAGATATTCCTGATAAGCTCCGTCATCGACTGCGAGCACGTTCCCGCTTCCGGTACCGGTTATCCCCTCCAGGGATCCGGAATCCTTAAGATAACTCAAAACCCTGCGTCTTGTCCCGATATCCTCCGTTTTTTCAAAGGGCTCCTGCCCGCCAATAAGATAACCGATTCCTCCGGCCGGAACCCTCAGGTCTTCCCCCTCATAATACACCGTCGCCGAGGTCTCGGGCACTATCTCCAAAATGGAGAAGGTATCTCCCTGGTCAGCAATGGAAGCTATCTTCCTCAGGGTGGGGTTTGCAGCCTCCACCTCCGTAACGCCAAAGGTAAAGACCGAGGACATGGTAACAAAGACCATGGCCATGGCCAGAACGGATCTGTAATATGCTTTTCTCTTTCCTGAATTTTTCACTACGGACAATCCTCTTTCCCCGGATAAAATCGCGGCAGTTGAACATCACCAGTTGGCGGGCTCGGTGGTGGACTTCAAATCCCATATCTCAGTATCGGAATTATATTTGTACTCCCCGCAGAAAAACCATTTTGTGGCCTGGAAGCTGCCGTTGGAAAGCTCCCTTACGGACTCGGGAAAGGCATACCACATCCTCAGCCACCTGACTCCGTCCACCTCCTTCATCTGAATAAGGTAGGGCTCCTTCTGCTGTGTATTCCAGTCCTCCTTTAAGGTGTTGATATACACCGGCTGCATCTTCCCCGCGGGACGGTATTTATAGGTAAGCTGCTTTAAGCTGTACTGGTTTATAAGGTCGTCCTCGCTTCCGGGAGGGGGAATATAGGCCGCCTGATAATCATACTCCTTCCAATGGTTTTTATCATCGATCCTTTCCGCCGGATTATCCGGATTATTCCACCGCCTGTACCTGACCCTGGCGTTGCCCCTTTTAAGCTTCAGCTCGATATAGGCCGGGTACAGCGAGTACGCCTTGTCCTGATTGTGCAGATCAAAGCTTTCGTTTAACTGCTGGTTAAAGGAATATTTATCGCCGACCTCACCCATGCTGTAAACCACATGGATGCGGTAGGTATTTAAATCCATCCACGTGTTATTGCCGGGTTTGTTTGTTGACAAAGGGAATTTGAAAAAGCTCTGATTCTTAAAATTTTCAAGCCTGAATTCCATATACAGGTTATCACCCTTATCCCTGGTGATGACATTGTATTTATTTTTCGTCAGCTCCTTCGCCTCCCCAAAGGTATTATCCTCCGAACTGGTGGCATAGAGGGCAAGCCTTCCGTCGTATTGATCAACAGAATTATCGCCGTTGTCTATCACAACCCTGTTGAAGGCCCTCTCCAGCTGTCCTGTTTTGATATAGTCCTCCACAGCCTCGGGAAGGCCCTTATTCTGGCTGGTGGTTCTCGTATTCAGCTGGTAAACATTATAGGACTGTTTATCAAAGGCTTCATCGTCTATGGTCACCCGGTAGCCCGGAACGAAGAATTCACCCCTGGCACAGAGGGCGTAAAGATCCTTGTTTTCCCCGGCATTGTGGATCCTGGCCACAAGAGCCAGCTGGTAACGGGTATCCTCATTGAGCTTCGACGCGGTAAAGATTTCCGTCGGCACCTTATAGGACGTATCGTTGTGTCCGGGGATTTCCCTCCATCCGAAATCCGCCGTAAGCCTCTCAAAAACCTCCGGCCCAACATTGCCCCAGTCAAATTTTGCGCTTTTCTCTTTATTTAACGCGGTGGTATATGACGAAAGATATTCATAGGAATCCTTATATACCGTCCTGTATTCCTTCGGGCGGTAAAAGAAATAATGATCCGTGGTCATCTGATAGCCTGAGGGAAGCTCCAGCATCGGATTGTTGAAGGCGTTAAAGGAAACGGTAACGCTTTCCTGTCCCCTGTAGATCGCGTCCTCACGGGTGGAAACCACGGGAACCTTAAGGTTGGCGCTTTCCACATAAAACCGCACGCTCTCCGTAACCTTTCTGTCATAGCTGTATGCGTCCCTGTCCTGGATACCCCCGTTTTTCCGGGCATGGGCGGAATAGACCTCCAGCTCATAAAAGGCCCCGTCCACCATGTCTTCGGGAATGGTAAAGGGTATGGAGAAAACCTGTTCCTTATGGTTTGCCCAGCCGTGTACATAGAGGGCCGTGAGCTTTTTATGATCCTCCGGGGAATCGTCCGCCCCGCTCTGATAATCTATTGGACAGCTTAAGCTGATCACAGAACCGGGAGAAAAAGTCCCTGTATTCGAGGCCAGTGTAATGTCCCCCAGGGAATTCACCCTCCTGTTGTAAACGGAAATATATTCGAACACATTCGGATTCTCAACGGCGTAGGCCTTGACATTGATGATACGGGTTCTCTCGTTTGAAGCTATCTGCAGGGTTTTTCCGTCTCCCAGTACCTTTGTGGCATCCAGCATCCCGCTGGAAGGGCGCACCACCTCATAGCACACCTCCCTTGAAGGATTGCCGGATTTTACCTTTACCCTGGCTCCGTAAAGCGCATATTTACCGTTCGGCTCCGCGGTAATATCCGGGGTGGTAACCACAAGCTCCACCGCGTTTGCCATGGAAACAGTGGCACCCGCCGCGAAAACCGGATTTCTTATGGAAATATTCTTGTAGGCGTGATAGCGGCGTTCGTTCCTTTTTAAAATCAGGTTGACACCCACGATCCTGTTGGAGCTTAAGGCCGACAGATCACAGGAAAAGCTTTCCACCCCCTCGGAAAGCCGCTCGGATTTCCCGCTGCCTGTGGGGTTTTCCCCGTCCGCTGTTTCATATTCCCGGTATGTCAGCTCTCCGGCATCCTCCGTCCCGGAAACCGCGCTCACCCACTCCAGGTCATAGATCTTCTCATCGTTACAGAGCCGGAGAGTCTTTGAATAGGGCTCCGCGGGAAGCTCCCCGTCCGAAAGCTTTCCCCATTCAGTGGCGCCTCCTTTGGAGGCCTTATAGCCGTAATCCGCCTTGCCCGTGGTATCGATCACCAGATCCTCGATCTGATTCATGACGAGCTGGGCTTTAGCCTGGACTGTGCTCTCAGCGTTGGCCCTGCTGTACGTCCTGGCGCTGGTGACCATGATGGAGCCCACCACCACCACGATTATCAACGCGACAGCCAGGGCTACAATAAGCTCTATGAGCGAAAAGGCGCTGTTTTCTCTGTGGGCTCTCTCAATCACTTTCATCTCCGATGCTGTCAACCCTTTTTAAATCCACTATCCCGGTGAGCTTCCCGACGCTTACCCGCCAGACGCTCCCGCCGCTGGCGACCCAGAAATATTTCACATCCGTTACGGGATTTCCGTTAAGGGCGTAATGCTCCCCTTCGCCGTACAGCCCTCCGGTTTCTCTCTTAAAGGAAAGGATTACTCCGTTTTCGTCCAGATCCTTTTGTTCCGCGGCACTTCCGGTTTTATAACAGACACTTACCCGATGGTTTCCGATCCTTTTTTCCGGATTTCCCGCGATTTTCTTATCCTCGGAAGCCACGAGCTCCTCAATATATATACCCTTTTCCCCCTTATATATCTTAAGGCCCGCCGCGTTTCTGCCCATGGTGTCGATCCTTATCTTTTCCAGCGCAGCCTTAAGCTCCCTGGCGCACTGCCTCGAGGGTGTGGTAAAGATGAGTCTCATGCCCATGATAAAAAAAGACAGCGTAACAATAATGATCGCCATCACAACCACCAGCTCAAGAAGCGTAAAGCCCCCGTCGGACGAAATGCGGTTTCTTCTATTTTTTCGAATAGTTTTCATAGTGAACCAGCTCACTGTAGTCCGTATATTCCGAATAATCCATATTCGCGGAAACACTCTCATCCGCCTCATCCTCGGAAACCGTGGCGATTCCCTCCAGAGGATACTGCTCCCAGCCCCTGAAATACCTGATAAGCGGCCTTTCCGCCTTACCGCCGCCAGCCAGCTTTACGGTCTGCAAAGCCCTGGCAGTCCCTGTTCTGTCGATTCCGAGCTTAATCTGCCCTCCCCGAAAGGTAATGGTTCCCCCGGCGATAATCAGCCCGTCAAAGTTTTTCTTCACCGTGACATCCCCCGTACTGATAATCACTTTGATTTTTTCATCGCCGTCATGGTCTCCGTATACAAAGTTATCCTCCCCCGTAAGGACTCCCCGGACCTCCTCATCTCCGCTCCCGATGACACAGGTGATGGTCTCTCCAGAAGAAACCTTTGCTTCCACATCATCCGAAAAAAGAAGGTTGTCGAATATATTTCTGTTGAGCTCCTCAGGCTGGACACCGCTTTCCACGAGCTTCGCGCAGAGGTTGAGATATTTTGTCCGGTAACGGCTGCTGGCGGCCAGGGCCCCGGGATTGCCGGCCTCACGCATCGTAACGGTGTTGCCCGAGGTCGTGAAGCTCTGCCCCTCCGTCACCGTCTTTTCAGCGTCCCCGGTGCCGGAAAGGTCAGGCTCATAAAATTTAAAATATTTATCCGCCCTGGCGCGGTTATTCTCGTAATAGAGCTTCAGATATTCCTCGGCCTTATCCGGTGTCATGATCAGGTAAAAATAGGCGAGGGTGTCCCCGTACTGTGAGCGGACGTAGCGGACGGCGTAAAGCTCATCGGGTGAAAATTCCTTCAGATAGTGACCTCCCAGGGCATCCGCCTGGCGTTCAAAATCCACAATCCTGAAGTCGCTTACCGAGGAAGAAACCCGATCCGAATAATCCGGTTCGTTGGTTCCTGTCTTCTTCTTTATCCCCATAACCGGATTTTCACCGATCAGCACCGTATTGTTGGCCCCCTTAACCACGCCGATGCATTCCGGCGGGATCATATAGGCCACCTGATCCGCCCTGGCAGCCACCGACTGACCCATGATGACACTGTTCTTCGCGTTGGTCCAGACGTTTTTTCCGTTCTCCCGGACACGATCTCCCCCTCCGTCATATTGAGGAAAGCTGCTGCTTTCCGCTCCGGTATCCTCACCGATAAAAGCATGGCCGTAAAGAAGCACCTGCTCCGCCTTTGAGGTATCAAGCTCCGCTTTTTTCGCGTTGATCAGCACGGCGGAGCTTGAGCGGGCATCAGTTTCCGAATCTCCAAAGCCGATATAACTCCCTGAGACCGTAACCCTTCCCGCACCCTTATAAGCAAGGTCGTCGGAAACCGTGGTCAGGCCCCCGAGCTCTGCCACGCCTTTGTTCACCTCGAGCTCACCGGCGTAGAAATACGTCCGGCGGTCAGTGACAAGCTTACCCTCCCTGCTGCCTGAGGCCTGGCCGTTTAAGGAAACCGTGCCTTTGGTAATGAGGTAACGCCTGCCGGTCATGGTAAGAGAGCCCTCTTTCTTCTCCCCGATGTCAATACCGTAATCTCCCCCGTAAATGCTTTTTTCGGAAATCACCTCCGTATTTTCGGCCACCACCATATGTTGGCCGGCGATGATGGCGTAATCAAATATATCCGGGAGCTGTGAGGAATAGGAAAAGCTGCCTGCGGGGGCCGACAGGACATAATTGGTCTGTATTATGGATACCGTGCCATCAGCGGGGCTGGTATATTTCACATAGACGTTTTCCAGGGTGACCGCCGTGGTGGAATGAACTATCTTATGGGGCCGCGCACCCGCGGCTTCCGATTTGAACTCGTCCACATCGAGGCTTACGTAAGGGTCGGCGGGGTTCCCTATCAGACCTTCGTCCACCATTTCAAGGAGCTTCGTCTCATCCCACTCGTCGTTTTGTCCGGCCTTGCACAGCTCATCCGTGACATTGGCAAGATATCTCGCCACCATGGTGTCTTTTTCCCCGCCGCTGTAATAGGTCAGGGAGCTTTTATAGGCTTCGGAAAAGGCCGCGGAGGATTTGTTCTCCAATCCCGCCTTTATCTGCTCCACCACTGTTTCAGCGGTATAAAAATTGTTCTTGTTCCTCGCGTCGGAATATTTCATCAGAATGTTGGACAGGGTGACGAAGAGCAGGGTGGTTATCAATATGAACACAAAGGCTACCGTCACAAGCACAACGATTATGGCGGAGCCCCGGTTATTTTTCCTTATTAACCTTTTCATTTATGATTTTCCTCCTCTGCCGGGCAGCTTCGCGGGCACTGCCGTAACACGGGGTTATGGGCGGGGAAACCGGAGGTTAATCTATTGTAGAGGAATCCAGGTGCGCTACACGGCTGTCCGGATCGAAATTCTTATTCCTCCTGAAGATGTCCACCTTCACATCAAAGATCCTGTCCATCGGAGCCTCCGTAAGGCCCTTAAAGGGATTATAATCCGCGGGTTTTGCTTTGGAGCCGGGGGAATATATGAAAACGGTGTCCCTGTTCATTTCCATATTGTCGAGCTTTGAACCGTCAGCGAGATTCACGTTCAGGTTTGAGCAGACATCCGTGACAATTTCCGCGGATGAACCCTCGTTAATATAAACCACCGGGCTGTAGGTAAGCTCATCCGAATAAAGCTGGGCCGCGTCATAGCGGATCTGCTTAACAATATAGAAGGAAACGGGTATATCGTCTTTGTTGTTTATTATAATGGTATCGTCATGAGCCGTTCCGCCGATATTTCCGGTATCATTAAAGGCCGCGCTCTTAAATTCATAGCCCGGAAAATAAAAAAAGAAAAGGTTTTTAAGGGTTCCGCCCTTTTCATAGGTGTCTATATTATCATATACGCCGTAGGTCTTTGAAAAAACAGGGTCGGCAGGATTTATGGCGGCGCCTCCGCCCGTATAATAATAATTTACCACCACATTGGCGGAGACCCTTTTTTCATTGGTGCCGCTTTTTTCAATATTGACCTTATAATACTTCGAAACGTCCGCCATGGGTACCTCATCGGGGTTGTCGTACGCGTCCTCATGCTCCTTAAACACAATGTCCTGCACATCCAGCCAGTCCTTGGGATAATTGTATAAAAAGACCCCGTCATAGACGTTGCTCATATTTCTCACAAGGGAGAGGGGCTGGGAATTATAGGACACTGTGGAGCCTCCCCCGTCCCTGTATTCCAGGGCGTTTATGCTTATGGTGGCATCGTAGACCCGGTCGGCGGTCTCATCAGTGGTCCTGGCATGAAGGTTATTTACACTGATATGGAGAATCCCGTCAGCGGATACCACCTTCATCCTTGTATCAGCCTTAACGATATCCTTCGCCAGCAGCTGAAAATCCTCAGTGCTCGGAGTTTTTTCAAAGTCCTCAAAGGCTTTTTTCGTATCCTCAAAGCTGTGGCCTTTAAGGCCTTCCACGATATCCTCGGCCACCATCATGGCGCTTAAGCGGTCTCTGGCCTTCCTGTTTAAATACGCAGAGCTGATAAAGCTCCTCAGCATTGGTATGACCGCTACCGCCAGAATACATACCGCCACCAGAAGCTCTATCAGTGAAAACCCATGTGAATTTAGTCCGAGCCTTTTTCTTTCCGTAACGCTCTCCTCTTATCTTCCCGCTACTCCGACTCCTCCTCCGACTCTTCTCCGGTCTCCGAAGCGCCGCCTCCGCCCACGAGTTCCAGAGAACCAAAGATATTCTGTCTTCCTGTAACAACGGAAGGGAATTCAGGCTGTTGATAAATCTTCCCTGTTCCGGTGAGGGAATAGCGGTTTACCGTTGCCGTACCGTTTAAGAGCCCCGTATTGGAATCGAAGCCAAGGGATACATTGCCTATTGTTGATCTTCCGGGCAGGTAGACGAAATAGTCCACTATGTTTTTAAAGCCCGAATAGGAGGTTTCAAAGGTGTAAGTAAAAATCGTGTTTCTCAGGGTTATGGGACCGTATTCTCCCACATAGCCCGAAGGGAGCGCCGCTTCCGCAAACTCCACCTCTCCGGCGTCGGAATAGTAGGTGGCGCCTCCGGTTCTGGCCGCCTCGGCGTCCTCCTCAATGTCTGTTTCGTCAGAGCCGCTCTGGGTCTCTGTTCCGGAAGAGCCCTCAGGGCCGCCCTGTCCCACGGTGTATACCTCCACAGCCGGGGAATAGCCGATGCCGCCGCCGATCATGGGCGCCTCGGCCTCCAGCTCCACGGAGGAAACTATTCCGTCTTCCATAAGGACGTCAGCGGGGAAATAACTGTAGATCGCGTCTATTTCCTCCTGCATGAGCGCCGTCTGATCCTCATAATACTGGCGGTTTCCGGATTTTTCCTTCAGCTCCTCTATGTCAGCGGCGAATTTCTCGTTGCTGTCCTTAAGCTCCTTTATCTTTTCCCGTCCGTTTGTCCACACAAAACAGTACACTGCCACAAGAAGCACCGCCGAGAGGCAGAGCACAAGAACGGGTATGTCCTTTTTCGACAGTCCCTTCATTCTTCACCACCTTCCTCTCCGGTGTCTTCATATACTTCATCGTCACCAATCGGCCGATAAGTAAGAGACGCCGAAAATTGTACCGTCTCAACCCCGGAAAGCTCGTCCCTGGATTCGCTGATTCCGCTCACTCCCACGGTCATTATGCTGTTTAACCCCCGGAGGCGTTCAATCAGGTTTCCGGCCTCCTCCTTGGAGCTGCAGGTGAAGGATATGGACGCGTTATTGCCGTCCGAGGCGAAGGAGGACACGTAGGCGTTGCTGGGCATAATCATCTCCAGCTCCTCTACGAAGCTTCGAAGCTCCTCATTCCGGTTTTTCGTCAGGTCATATATATGCGTAACCTCATTATACAGCCCCAGCGTTTTCTGGTAGTTGTTGTAGGCCTCGACAATCGGCAGGAGCCCCTCCCTCTCTTCCGTCAGCTCCCTGTTTTTGGACTTCGCCCTGCTGCTCTGGACCAGGTTTATGCCGGTTAAAACAAGGGACGCCAAAACGCAGGCGGCAGCCATGCAATAAAGAATTCTGGCCTTTCTGGCCTCTCTTATGGAGGCCCCCGTCTGCTTTTTCTTCTTTCCCCTGATGTCCTGAAGGGTAAGGTCTATCGGATTTAAGGCCGCGCCGATGGTGGACACATAGTTGCCCACAGCCAGGCCGTCAGTGACCGTCATCCCGTAGAAATCGTTCATGACGACGGCATCCAGGCCGGTGACCTCGGAGATATAATCGGCCAGGCCAGCAAAATCCGCCGCAAAGCCGGTGAGGTAAAGGCATTCCAGCTTTTCCTCGTTCCGGGAATTATAGTAATCGGCCACACGGGCGATACCGTTGGCCAGGGTTTCCACATCCTCCCTGAGATTCAGCTCGTTCGGATTCGAGACGGCTTCGGGATGCCGGAAATAGTTTACTCCCCTGAGCTCGTCGACGCATTCCTCGAGGCCGAGATTTGTGGCTTCACTCAGGGTATCCAGGGCGTCCGCCAGGCCGTAGCCCACGCTTCTGTTGAGAATCGGGCGTCTGTTCTTAAATATCGTGATCACCGACGAGGTGTCGTCCAGCTTCACAAAGAGGGACGGGGTCGGGGGCAGGAGAGGCGCCACCATGTTCTTTACGGCGTTTCCTATGTAGTCCAGACCCAGTATCTTAAAGGAAAGGGCGTCGGCGAATTTGTAGTAGCTCTTTAAAAGGTCGTTGGGAACTGCTATGACCAGCAGCTTCATCCCTCCGGGGGTTGCTTTGGCCCCGCTGTTCCCGCCTCCCGCATTGCCTTCCTCAGTCGCAGCCCCTTCTTCGGCGCTGACCTTCGGATCGATGATGTCGTAGCCCAGGCGGTAACCGGAAATATCCACCGGAAAATACTCCGAGGCGTTGGCGACAATCAGGGACATGATCTTATTAGGCTTTACCTGGGGAATTACCACATCCCTGGTGGCGATTTTCCCCGAGGAGAGGAGAAACATCACCTGCCTGGCCTTCATTTTCGCGTCCCTTATGGCGGGAAGAAGATGCTTCGCGAAAAGTTCGGGGTCGGTAATATGGCCGTCCTCGTACGCTCCCTCAGGAGTCGGTATCGTCAGGCTGGCATACAGTCGCGGCCGTTTCGGGCGGTATTCCACCTCGACCGCGTATGTAAAAGTATCTGTTACTTCAATGCTGATACAACGCATAATAAGATCCCTCTTCAGGTTGTCGGGTTACATAATCAGTTACATTATACTATGCGTTTGTAAATTTTCCATAAAAAATTTATAAATTTTTCAACATTTTGATATTCGCGCCTTTAAAACGCCTATATCTTGAGTAACCTGCTGTGTGAACCGGTTCTTACGAGGGATAAAAAACCGCACCCACCCCGCATTACCTCCCGAAAGATGTATTGTAATAATACCACATTCGTGCGAATAAGTTAAGTTTTTAAGGTATGAGTAAAAAAACAAACGTCGCAAAGCCGGTTATTCCGGCACTGCGACGTTTGCTAAAAGGAGGCAAATGTAAAAAAAGATTAATCAGTCTTTAAACAAACTCCTGACAATCGAGATAATATTCCATATCGATCCCCAGATCTGCCATACAAGAAGTAAAAGAAGAGCTATTGAAACAACGTTTAAAAGCATTTCCATAATTTATCTCCTCCTCAGTTTTCCCGGATACGTTCACCGGTTTCGATGTTAAAGAGGTGGGTCTTTTCCCCACGGACCTCCAGCTTGATGATGTCGCCCCTCTTATAGCGCTTCTCATCCTCGGTGATTAACATCATGAGCACATCGCCGACGTGGATACCGATCCTTCTCTCATCGCCGAGATTTTCGAAGGTCGCGATTTCCTCCGGGGTACCCTGGGAATCCTCTCCTCCGACAAGCACGTCCATGGGACGCACACCCATCTTGCAGCGGAAGCCGTCCTCCACAACGTCGTAGTAGCGCTTCGGAACCGCGATCTGCAGGTTAGACTCGGAAAAGGTAAAGAAGAAGGTTCCGTCCTTATTGATGATCTTTGTCTCCAGAATATTCATCGGAGGCTCACCGATAAAGGAGGCGACGAACTCGTTGGCAGGGTCGTCATAGACCTCCGTCGGTGTGCCGAACTGCTGAAGGACACCGAAGTTGATGATGGCGATCTTATCCGCCAGGGACATGGCCTCCAGCTGATCGTGGGTCACGTACACCGTCGTACATTTTATCTTGTTGATAAGGCGCTTGATCTCGGTACGCATGGCCTGACGCGCCTTCCCGTCCAGATGGGAGAGAGGCTCGTCCATAAGCAAAAGCTCCGGCTCCCTTATTATCGCTCTGGCGATATTGACTCTCTGCTTCTGGCCTCCGGAGAGCTTTACCGGCATCTTGTCCAGAAGGTCGTCTATCTGCATAAGCGGCGCAATCTCCCGGACCTTTCTGTCTATTTCCGCCTTGTCCACACCCTTTGCCCGGAGGTTGAACGCCACGTTTCCGTATACGTTAAGAGGCGGATACATCGCGTAGTCCTCAAAGGCCAGGCCGATATTTCTGTCCTTCGGGTGGAGGTTGTTGACCAGGCGCTCGCCGATATAGATTTCCCCGTCCGTGATTTCCTCAAGGCCGGCGATCATCCGGAGCGTCGTGGTTTTTCCGCAGCCGGAGGGGCCTAAGAGCGCCACGAATTCCCCCTGCTCGCACACAAGGTTTAAGTCTTTTACGGCAAAATCATTCTTTATCTTTTTCTTCTTGCCGGAATTATCATATCTTTTATAAAGGTGATTGAGTGTTAAACCAGCCATTATTCCTCCATTTCCGAAGCAGCGAGTGCGACATAGGTTGCCTCATCATATCGAACGATATATTTTTTTGTCTCCGAGTCAAAGAAGATTGCATGGTCGGTTTCAAGGCGGATATATACGTCGCTGTCTATCGCCACGTTCAGGCCGTTGGGCGCGATCATGCGGATCTGGTAGGCCCCGCATTCCGCGACGATAACCGACTTGTTGCCTATGCTTTCATAGCTGTATACCGTGGTTTTGAAATACCCGTCCGTGGGCTCAAAGGCATATTTCACGTTCTGGGGGCGGATCCCCAGGTGGGCGCGCTTAAGCCCCATGTCGTCAATTTTTTCATACACGGCTCCGTCCTTCGGAAGAGGAACCGTAACCGTATCGCCGTTTACCCTGATATCGGCTGTATATTCATCAGCTGAACCGGAAATTTCCGCCTCAATGATGTTGATCTCGGGATCTCCCATGAGGGACGCCGTAAACTCATTGCAGGGCATGTAGTAAATCTCGTCGCTGGTACCGATCTGGACGATCTTTCCCTCTTTAATTATCGCGATGCGGTCGCCCAGGGCCATGGCCTCCATGAAGTCATGGGTAACGTAGATACAGGTTGTACCGAGGTTTGCCTGCATTTCCTTGAGCTCGGTACGCATGGAGTTACGAAGCTTTGCGTCCAGGTGAGCCAGAGGCTCATCCATCAGAAACACGTTGGGAGTGCGGACCAGAGCCCGGCCCATGGCCACCCTCTGCTTCTGCCCGTTGGAAAGCTGGCTCGGCAGGCGCTCTAAAAGATTTTCCATCTTCATGATCTTCGCCGCCCGCTGGATCCTTTCCTTAATCTCGGCCTCGTCCGTTTTATAGAGCTTGCTTCTTAAGGCGGAGGCCATATTGTCGTAGACCGTCATCTGCGGGTAGAGCGCGTAGTTTTCAAACACCATGGCGACATTGCGGTGGGCCGGATCCGTCAGGTTCATGACCTCGCCGTCAAACTTCACCACGCCCTCTTCCGGCATCGCTATTCCCGCGATACAGTTTAAGATCGTTGTTTTTCCGGCTCCGGCAGGCCCGAAGAGGACGAAAAACTCCTTGTCCTTAACCTCGAAGGTGACACCGTCCAGCGCCTGAACCTTTCCGAAGGCTTTTTTAATATTCTCGAGTTCGATTCTTGCCATAAGTCCTCCCTATCCTTTCACGGCGCCGAAGCTTAAGCCACGGACGAGATGCTTCTGGATGCAAAGCGCGAAGATCACGGCGGGCAGGGCTGACACTGTGGAAGCAACCGCAAGCTGGCCGTAGTGAGCGCTGTCTGTGCCTAAATATTTCATTATCGCAACGGTTACAGGATACACCTTGTTGCTGGAAAGAATCAACGGGAAGGTGAAGGAGTTCCAGGCGAAAATGAACGCCAGCAGGGCGGAGGACACCAGACCCGGCTTGATAAGGGGCACCAGCATCTTAAAGAAGATCTGGTACCAGCTGTAGCCGTCCACCTGGGCCGCGTACTCAATTTCCACCGAAATATCCTCGAAATATCCCCGGACCACCCAGATTAAAAGCGGCAGCGATATCAGCTGATATACCCAGATCAGTCCCACATAGCTGTCATAAAGGCCGATCTTCTGGTAAATCATGAAGAGCGGCAGCACAACCAGGATTTCCGGAGCGAACTTATAGGAAAGAATCTGGAAGGCCAGGTCTTCTTTCCGCGGGAACTGGTATCTCGCAAGGGCGTAGGCCGCGGGAACTCCGACGATTATAGAGACCAGCACCGCTCCGCCGGACACGATCACGCTGTCGATGATGTAGCTTGCGTAGTCGGAGCGCAGCAGCACCTCCTGATAGTTCGCCAGGGTCGGATGGAACAGAAACGTTGTGGAAAACACTTCCGTATCGGACTTAAAGGATATAAGAATCATCCAAAGCAGCGGAAAGAGCGCGAAAACAGCGTATATGATCAGCAATATGTTCATTACTATGTTAAGCGCCTTCTGTTTATTGTCTTTCATCGTAGTCCTCCTTTATTCCTCAAGGCCGGCGGCCTGCTTCTGGGCATTGCGCTGGAGCTTGACGATACGCTTGGCGGCGACGTTGATTATGAGCCAGAGCACCAGAATAAACGGAATCGCCGCGCCGAACTTCTGGAATTTGAAGCCCTTCTGGTAAGCCGTAAGCGAAAGGGACATCAGGGCGTCTCCGGGGCCTCCCTTTGTCAGGGCGAAAATAACCGCGTATTCCTGCAGGGCCGCCATAAGCCGGAACAGAAGAGCGATATAAAGACTCGGCTTAAGCATCGGAAGAGTCAGGTTTGTGAAGTTGAACCAGGCGCTTCCGCCGTCGATCTTCGCCGACTCAAACGGGGATTTCGGAAGGGACTGCAGTCCCGCCAGCACCAGGAGGATTATAAAGGCGGTATTTATCCAGACATCGATCATGATGACCGTCATCATCGCCGTTTCCGGAGCGGCCGCCCAGGGGAAGTTGTAAACACCGAATATATTCAAAAGCTTTTCAACTATACCTACCGAACTGTTCAGCATCAGCTGCCACACGATGGTTGCCGTAACAGGGGCGATCATCAAAGGGAAAACCAGCAGAACACGAAGTACTTTGGACAGCCCATTATTCAAATTATTAAGCAGAATAGCGACTCCAAGTCCCAGGAGCATTTCCACCGCCGTGGAAATAACGCCGTATTCCAGTGAAATTTTAACCGCCTTCCAGAAGGAAGGGTCACCCAGCATATTTACCCAGTTGTCAATCCAGATGAATTTGTGGGTGGGAAGCTTGAACGAATAGTTCGTCAGCGAATACCAGATTGCCATCACAAAGGGAATCATGATTCCTATCGTAATGATCAGCGAAGGTGCAACGATCAGATAAGGCCGGACACGTGTCGAGAACGGCACTTTATTCAGTTCTGACTTTTCGACTGTTGTTTTCTCTGCACTCATTTTATACACCTCGTATTTTGTGAGACGCTTCGCGTCCCGGCTCGATTTTTCAAAACACGGGGGGAAAGAGCCCTTCCCCCCGTGTATTCTGTTACTCTCCTCTGATACGGCGAATTGCCTCGTTACCGGGAAACTGCCGCAACAGCGTGTCTTTCAGTTTACTCTACTTCCAGGTCGGATACAAGCTCATCCATGGTGGCTTTAAGCTCGTCCATAGCATCCTGAACGGAAGCGTACTTGTCGGTGGTTACAAGATCCTGCAGGGTCTTTGCCCATTCGGTCGTGGTCTCTGTGAAGTAAGGCTGAGCTGTGAAGAAGATGCTCGCGGTCTTGGAAACGGTTGCGAACGCATCGTAGTAGCCCTCAGCATCAGCAACGGAGTTCTTGTACTCTTCGCTCTCAAGAACGGAAGTACGAGGAGTATCCGTGCAGGCCTTCTCAACACCGGCCCAAAGCATGTACTCGGGGCTTGTGAAGTACTGCATGAAGTACCAGGCAGCTTCCTTCTTCGCGGAGTCAGCGTTCATAGCCATGGACCAAACCCAAAGGTTGGATCTCATATCAGCCTCTGTCTTGCCGGCGGATTCCGGATAAGGAACCATGCCGAATGCCATGTTGCCGGCCTCTGCGGAGGATCCGGGTGTATTCTGGGTGTATCCGCCTCTGTCAGCATCCCACATCATGGCTGCTTTTCCTGCGCCGAGATCGGCTCCGCACATTTCCCAGCCATAGGTTGCCCACTGAGGAGCGCCGCCGTTCTTTACAAGGTCAACCCAGTACTCGGTCATAGCAACAGCTTCAGGAGAATTGACTTTACTTACAAGCTTGCCGTCTTCGATTTCGAAGTCCTTTGCGCCCCAGGTTGAATACAGGGACATGTATGCCGGGTGAATTGTTCCCCAGTCAGGAAGTCCGCGGACCGCAAGGCCGTATGTGCCGCTGCCGTCGAACTCTTTAAGAGCCTTGGAAGCCTCAAGCAGGTCTTCAGCTGTCTTCGGAGGCTCGATGTTGTTGGCTTCGAGAATCTTCTTATTATAAGTAAGGATGTTTACTTCCCATCCCATAGGAAGTGCCCACTGTGAACCGGAGCCTACCGGATGGCCGGGAACGAGATCCCACTTCAGAGCGTCGATAACGCCGGGGATGAAGTCATCATAATTCCAGTCAGGGCTGGTAAGATCGGTGCCGATGAAGTTCTCAAGGGGCTCAAGATTGCCGGCTGTTGCATATTCCCATGACTGATAAGCGCCTGTCATGAAAACATCGATGGAACCGGAGTGGCTGGAAAGCTCAACGTTGAGCTTCTCGAAATAGTTGCCTTCAGGCATGGAAGAATAGTTAACCTTGATGCCTGTCTTCTCGGTGAACTCGTTCAGCTTCTCTTCGACTGCGTCTGAATAGGTGTGCTCACTGAAAAGCACGGTGATCTCTTCACCATCAAACCTCTTCCAGTCAAAATCGCCGGATGCTTCCGCCGATGCTGCGGGCGCTGCCGCAGGTGCTGCGTCGGCTGCCGGTGCAGGGGCGGATGAAGAACATCCGGTAAGCATTCCGGCCACCATAGCCGCTACCATAGTGAGTGCCAATACCTTTCTCATACGTTCCTCCTTATCTTAGGAAAATATTTTTTGGCCTTTTGGGCCAGTGTCACATTTTGAAAGTCCCGGCCGGCGTAACGCCGGGGGTGTGGTTAACATAACTTTTCTCAGTCGAACTTGATAACCACCTTCAGATCTCCCTCGCGGCCGGAAGCCAGATCAAAGCCCTTCTCCCACTCCTCGATCGGAATGATCGTGGTCACGACGCCTTCGGTCTTCAGGTTTCCGTTCAGCATGTTTTCGATAACAAACGGATAGGCGTAGGGGCTGAGGTGAGAACCTCTGATATCCAGCTCTTTCCGGTCTCCGATGATGGACCAGTCAACCGTGGTCTCTTTTCCGAACACCGAGAACTCAACGAAGGTTCCGAGCTTCCTGATTATCGTCAGGCCCTGGACCACGCTGGCCGGATTTCCGGTAGCTTCAATATAGATGTCGCAACCGTAGCCGTCGGTAAGAGCCTTGATTTCCTTGTCGATGTCGCACTTGCCGGGGTTGAAGACCAGATCCGCGCCGAACTTCTTCGCCATCTCCAGGCGGTTTTCCTGCATATCGAGAACGATAAGCTTCTTCGGGTTCTTCATTCTGGCATAGGTGATCATGCCGAGTCCCAGGGTGCCCGCGCCGGAGATCACGACCACGTCTTCATTCGTGATGCCGGCTCTGTCCACAGCGTGCTTGGAGCAGCCGTAGGGCTCCACCAGGGCCGCCTGCTCCAGAGGCATTTCCTTCGGAAGCTTCGAAATCACGGAAGTCTTCACGTATCTTACATATTCCGCCATGCCGCCGTTGGTGTAGTTCATGTATCCGTACATATCGTGGGGCTGGCACATCCAGTAATGTCCGTCCTTGCAGAAACGGCATTTCCCGCAGGGAACGATCTGATCCGCCGTAATCCTGTCGCCGAGTTCATAGCCTTCCACATTCTCTCCCATCTGAACAATGGTTCCGTAGAACTCATGGCCGGGGATGAACGGAGGCTTAACCCAGGACGGCTGCACATCATCGCCCCAGAACATCGCTGCGCCGTGGCTGCATTTCAGATCGCCGGCACAGATTCCGCAGGCTTCTGTTTTAATAATGATGTCATCCGGTCCGCATTCCGGCGTCGGATAAGCAAGCTCCAGGCGGTAGTCGTCCTTGCTGTAAGCGACCAGGGCCTTCATGGTCTTAGGAATGCTTCCTTTAACTGCCATTTTTCTTTTTCCCTCCTGTCTTATTTTCTGAATCGAAATAATCGTTATAATAGAACTGTTTATGTGTTATATAAAACGGCTTTCTATAACGAATTTCAAAAAGGACTTTAGCACTTCCATTTTGACTTGTCAATATTAACCCACCAAAAATTGTATTATTTATTTTCTTTCGTCACTATGCACAAAAACGCCCCGTCCGTTTCGTCTATTTTGCCTCGATTCTTATGATTGCATTTCTGAGTACTTTTGTGTTAAATTAAAAGCATTATATAAAACCGTTTTTAATAATATATTTTTAAAGCGCTGAGTCGCTCGATTTTTAAAGTTTCTATAATGAAAGCAATTTGCGAAAGGAGCTTAGAGATGAGGTACTACCTTGGACTGGATAACGGCGGAACCAACACAAAGGCCGCTTTGTTTTCGAGTGAAGGCGAGCAGATCGCGGTGGAGAGCATCGCAACCGCCGCCATCACCCCCGCCCCCGACTTTGTGGAACGGGATATGGATCAGATGTGGGACGACAACGTCGCCGTGATCCGTAATTTATTGGAAAAGAACAATATTAATTCCGAAGATATTGCCGGCATCGGTCTCTGCGGCCACGGCAAGGGGCTCTACCTCTGGGGAAAGGATGACAGGCCGGTGCGCCGGGGCATCATCTCTTCCGACAACCGGGCCTGGAAATACTATTCCGACTGGAAGGCCGACGGCACCGAGGAAAAAGCCTTCGAGCTTTCCGCCCAGCACATAATGGCCTGCCAGCCCATCTGCCTCCTGGCCTGGATAAGGGACAACGAGCCGGGGCTTTTAGATAAGGTCAAATGGGTTTTCGAGTGCAAGGATTACGTGCGCTTCCGCCTGACCGGAGAGGCAAGAGCGGAAATCACGGATTACTCCGGCACGGGACTCATGAATCTCCATACCGCTTCCTTTGATAAGGAGCTTTTAAAGCTCTTCGGCATCGAGCAGGTCTGGGACGCCCTGCCTCCCATCTGCCTTTCCACCGACATCGCGGGCCACATAACAAAGGAGGTGGCCGAGGCGACGGGCTTAAAGGAAGGAACTCCCGTTATCGGCGGTATGTTTGACATCAACGCCTGCGCCCTTGCGGTCAACGTCACCGACGAGAAAAATATCTGCATGATCGCCGGGACCTGGAGCATCAACGAATATCCGAGAAAGGAAGCGGTGCTGGACGGCAGCGTTCAGATGAATTCGATCTTCTGTCTTCCGGATTATTACCTTATCGAAGAGTCCAGCCCCACCTCCGCGGGAAACAACGAATGGTTTATCCGCCAGCTCCTGCCGGAGTTGCGGGAAGAGGCAAAAAAGAGCGGGCAGAATATCTATAAGATAATGGACAGCTGGTGCGAGGAGTTTGAGCCGAAGGATTTTATTCCCACCTTCCTCCCCTTCCTCACGGCCAGCAACGTCAACCCCCTTGCCCGGGCGGCCTTCATAGGGCTCGATGCCTCCCACACCAGGCACCATATGCTCCGTGCGGTCTACGAGGGCATCGTGTTTTCCCACAGGTGGCATCTTGACCGCCTTATGAACACTAGAGAAAATAAAAATGCAGTTATTCGTCTTGCCGGAGGGGTTGCAAAGTCCGGGCCCTGGACACAGATGTTCGCGGATGTGATGAATCTTCCTGTGGAAACCGTGGATGTGGATGAAACCGGGGCCCTGGGCTGCGCCATCGCGGTGGCGACTGCCGTGGGCGACTATGCTTCCGTCACCGACGCCGCAAACCACATGTGCCGCATAAGCGAGCCGGTTCAGCCCAGGCAGTGGGCCCACGACGATTACGAAAAGAAGTATCTGCTCTACAAAAAGGTTATTGACGCCCTGGACGGGGTATGGAGCGATATGCAGGATATAATCGGGCAGAGTTAATCTGCGTTTCGGCGACCCGGTAAATTTCTGACTGCAAGGGAAAATATGGCAAATTTTGATTTCAATTTAAGAAAATTCAATACTTCGAATATCTACTCCTATTTTTTGAGCCACGAGGACGCGACCAAGCAGGATCTCGCGCTGAACCTCAATCTGACCCTGCCTACAGTTACCAAAAACATTGATTACCTTACCGATCTGGGGTTAATCGAGGTCAGCGGCTCAAGAGGGCAGACAGGGGGAAGGAGGGCCATCACCTATTCCCTCTGTTCCGAGGCCCGGGTCGCGCTGGGACTGGATATTTCAAGGCATCATGTTTCCGTTGTGGTCGTGGATTTAAACGGCAAGATCATTTCCTTTATCCGTAACCGCCTGGTTTTTGAATATACCGACGCGTATTTCAAAGAGGTTTCGGAGCTTTTAAAGCAGTTTATCAGCGATAAAAAGATCGACACCGATAAGATCCTGGGGGTCGGCATAGGTATTCCCGCCCTGGTGCAGTCAGATACCCGCACGGTTTTCTACAGCAGGATCATGGATTTCAAGGAAGATACCTACAGGATGTTCAGCAAATACATCCCTTACGATATCGCGATGTTTAACGACGCGAAAGCGGCCTGCTTCGCGGAGAAATGGGTTAATAAAGAGCTTCAGAACACGTTTTACATCATGCTGAGCAACAACGTGGGCGGCGCCATGCTCATTAACGGGCAGGTGTATTCCGGAAACGATTTCCGCTCCGCCGAGGTGGGACACATCACGCTGGTGCCCCAGGGCAGGCAGTGCTACTGCGGGCAGTACGGCTGCGTTGATCCGTATCTGGCGGCAACGAATCTCTCCCAGGACGACCTGGCGGGGTATTTTGACAATCTGGAAAAGACCACGGACGAGCGGACTCTGGATAACTGGGACCGGTATCTGGACTATACGGCCTCGACGATCAATATTATCCGGGCCGTGCTGGACTGCGACGTGATTCTCGGGGGATATGTGGGCGCCTATCTGGAGCCCTATATAGACGAGATCAGGAAAAGGACGCTGAAAATCAGCACCTTTGATTCAAATCCCGATTTTATCAAGCTGTGTACGTATAAATATGAGTCTATCGCGGCCGGGGCCGCTCTGTATTATATTTCGCAATTTATACAAACAATATAACTCTCTTTATTTCAAAATAAGTCACTGTGAGAACCGATATCTATCAGATATAGTACCAAATCCTTACTATATACTTTGTATACCAACAGCCAGTCCGGTTTAATATGGCATTCCCGGCAGCCTTTGATGCCTGAATGCCTTCCGTGGAGCGGGTGGTCGCGGTATTTCTCATCCAGCTGATGTCCCGCTGCAAGTTCTCCAACTACGAATTTAAATAAGTCTTCTTCGAAGGAAGGCTGCTTCGCTGCATGTTTAAAACTCTTTCTAAATTGACCGGAATATTTTATATTAAGCATTTAGATCAGCCATAAGTTCCTCTACAGAATTGAAAGGACCCGCAGCAAGGCCATCCTCATATTCTTTGATCGAATCGAGGATTACCTGTTCCCGTCTTTCCTGCTTTGCAACAAGAAAATCAATGAACTCATTCACAACCAGTTTGTTCTCATCTGTCAGAATAGCATAATTTTCGCCCATAACCAATGCCTCCTGTATAACCTGATTATATCATTTTTTATCTATATAGCAATCAGAGGTCTATCTGGTCAGAAACGCGAGATACGCGGAGATGAGGGAGGGGCCAAAGAGGGAGGAGATGTAAAGGCCGGCCGCGAGGTAGGGGCCGAGGGCCAGGGTACGGGAGGCATGGGAAAGCTTCATCCTGAGAAGATGGATGACAGAGCCCAGGATACAGGCCAGGATGAAGGAGAGGAGGGCGTTTTTCCAGCCGAGCAGCAGACCCGCTGCCGCCATCAGCTTGATGTCGCCGCCGCCGATAGCCTTTCCCTTCGAAAGCAGAAGGAGGAGATAGAGCGGGAGGCTCACCGCGAAAAAGCCGATAACGTAGAGGGGCCAGTTCGCGAGGTCGGTAAAAAGGCGGATAAGGCCCAGCACAAGAATAAAGATGTTGAAGCCCACGGGAATCTCGTGGGTTTTTTCGTCGATAAGGGAAAGCCCCAGAAGGGCGGAGGATAAGAGGCTTATAAGCACAGTCTCTATCGAAAAGCCGTAGACCGAAATCACACAGAAATAGAGGGCGCCGTTTATGAATTCGATAATCGGATAGCGGGGGGAAATCTTCTCTCCGCAGCTGCGGCAGCGGCCGTGCTGGAGGCAGAAGCTCACTATCGGAACGAGCTCGTACCAGGAGAGGGTTTTTCCGCAGCCGTCACATTTTGAGCGCCCGGTAATAAAATTCTCGTGAACCGGGAGCCTGTCTGCGACTTCACAGACAAAGCTCCCGGACACGAGACCCAAGATAAACCAGATTAAATTTGCCGGACCGACAAGGTCAGAGTAGGCGGGCATTTTGAGAATTACGACCCATTCTTTGAAGCAGAGAATTTTTCAGCAAAGTCAGCCGGTGAATATTTAAATGTTACTGTACCGTCAGTGCCAACGTTAACAATAATTTTATACTCAGTCCATGCCGTTTTACTTTTACATTTTGTAGCTTCTGGCGACAACCCTGCATCAGTCATTGCCTGTTCTATCGCTGTTTTATTATCAGTTCCAATGTTTGTTTTAGTGTTTATAGTAATCTCGGTCACTTTATCTTTTTCTAATGGCGTAGTTGCCTCTTCATCCGCCGCATATGCCGCTATGGCGTTCGTAATCTCTCTGGCATTAGCCACATCAGCCGAATTCCTCGATCTCTCCACATACTTAAGGAACTGCGGCGCCAGAATCGCCACCAGAATCGCCATGATCGCGATAACAATGATCAGCTCCACCAGCGAAAAACCTTTGTTATTTCCTTTCAATTTTTCTCTCTGCATAGTCTCCCTTTCCTTTCTTAAATTATAAGTTATCAAGACCCTCATACATTGAAAGCATGGGTGCCATTACGGCCATTACCAGAAAGCCCACTATCAGAGCCAGGAGGACGATGATTACCGGTTCCATCGCCGCCATCAGCGTTTCGGTGGCGATTTCCACCTCCTCCTCATAGTATTCGGCGAGCTTTGTAAGCAGCCCCTCCATATCTCCGGCTTCCTCTCCGATACGGGTCATCTGGTAGACCATCGGCGGGAAATATCCGCTGTCCTCCAGCGGGTGGGAGAGGGGCACGCCCTGCATGATCTCCGCCCTGCATTCCCGGAGGGAATCCTCCATAACCGCGTTTCCCATGGTCCCCGCCGTGATCTCCACAGCCTCGTCCAGGGAAATACCGGCCGCCAGCATCGTGCTCATGGTTCTGGCAAACCGGGCGCAGGAGGTCTTTGTGACCAGGTTCCCCACAATCGGAAGCTTTAAAAGCAGCAGCCCGATAAAGTGCCTGCCGGAATCCGTCTTCGAATAAACCTTCACGGCTATGACTATACCGACAACCACAAGAATCAGGATATACCAGTAGCCCAGAACGAAATCGCTCATGGCCACCACCGCCAGGGTGATGCCCGGAAGCTCCGTGCCCAGATCCTCAAACATCACCATGTATCTCGGGATAACGAAGGTGAGCATCAGGACTATAACTCCCACTGCCACAATACCCACCACCACCGGGTAGATAAGCGCCTTCGAAATCAGGGATTTGAGTCTGGCTTCCTTTTCATAGTGAACCGCCATTCGCTCAAAGGCGATGCCGAGGGCTCCGGTGGCTTCGCCGGCCTCTATCATGTTTATAAGGAGGGCCGGGTAGACCTTCGCATCCAGCTTCATGGAGTCCGAGAGGGTTTCGCCCTTTTCCACCGAAAGCCGCGTATTGTTAACGGCCTTCTGGAGGGTTTTGTTGGTGGTCTGGCCGGAAAGCATCTTAAGCGCGTCAAGGATTGTTACTCCGGCTTCGGTCATGGCCACGAACTGCCGGCAGAGTACCGAAAAATCCCTGGCCGTGGGCTTGCCGCCGAAATTTATCTCTATTTCCTTGTGTAAACCTTCGGCTTCGCTTAAATCAAGGAGCGTAAGACCGGTGTCCTTTAACCTCTGACGGGCTTCGCTTTCGCTGTCCGCGGTAATCTGGCCCTTGCGTTCCCTTCCGGTGTTGTCCACCGCCGAATAAATGTAATTCGCCAAAACAGTGCACCTGATTATATATCGGATAAAAGCTGTCTGTTAATAATATCACAAATTTATTTTTTAAACAATACGCCGTACCGACAGGATTTCCCTGTAGGTGGCGGGGGTGATCTTTATTCCCGTGGCCGGTGTGGAGGCATGGACGATCTGGCCGCCTCCGATATAGATTCCCACGTGGCCAGCGTAGCAGATTATATCGCCGGGCTCGGCGTCCGAATAGGAAACCCCTCTCCCGCAGCTGGCCTGGGCGTAGGAGGTCCGGGGAATCGAATAGCCGAAATGGCTGTATACCGAGGAGGTGAAGCCGGAGCAGTCGCAGCCTTCGGTAAGCGAGGTGCCCCCCGGAACATAAGGATTTCCGATGAACTTCTTCGCGTAGGAGGCCACCTCGTTGCCGGTGGCGCTGCCCTTTTTCCCGCCGGAGCCGCCCGAGCCTCCGGAATCTCCCGGGTCGTCCTCCTCCCCGGTGTCCCCGATGCCGCTCCGCTCGGAATAGTCGTCCATGTCCTCGGTATCCTTTTCCTCGCCTTCTCCCTCTTCCTCGGCTTCCTTCTTCTTTCTCGCTTCCTCTTCCTTCCTTCGCTTTTCTTCCTCGGCCTTGCGCCGTCTCTCCTCCGCTTCCGCCTTTTCTATGGCGCGGATCTGGGCGTTGGCCTCGTTTATCTGCTGCTTATAGGCCGAAGCCTTGGCTCTGGCGCTTGATAAGATGCTTTCAAAATTCGCGAGCTTCTTTCTCTGCTCGGAAATAAGCTGCTCTAAAAGCTTCTGCTGTTCCTCGAGGGTGTTTTTCTCTTCCTCCATCTCCTCGAGGTCTTCCTTCAGCGCCAGCTCCCGCTCCTTAACCTCCTTTTTGGCCTCGTCGTACTGGGCCAGAAGCTTCCTGTCATAGTCGTAGAGCTCGCTTGCGTATTTCCTGCGGTTAAGGAAGTCCGCCATGTCCTTTGATTCCAGGAAAATCTGGAGATACTGCTGGGAGAGGTCGCCGTTTTCGTACATGAAGCGGATCCGGTTCACCATGGCCTGGTAGAGCTCTTCCTCTTTCTGCTTCGCCGCCTCGTAGTCAGCCTGGGCCTGCTCGATCTCCTTACGCTTGTCCTCTATTTCCCCTTCGATGATCTCCACCGTGGAGATAAGCGCCACCAGCTCTTCCTCGGCAGCAGCCGCCTCGGCTTCCGCCTCCGCCGCTCCCTCGGCAGCAGCCTCAGCCTCGGCCTCGGCCTGTGCCAGGCCCGCCTCCGACTTCTGCTGCTCCTTTTTCAGTTCGCTCTTGGACTTTTCGGCAAAGGCTTCCGCGGGCATCGACACAAATAAAACAGCAGCCGAAAGGCCGCAGATCAAAGCCGCCCGGAAAAAAAACCTTAATCCCCTCTTGTTTTTCACAGCTCGCAGTTACCCACCGTTCTCGGATAGGGCAGGACGTCCCGGATGTTTTCCATGCCGGTAATGTACATCACCGCCCGCTCAAAGCCCAGGCCGAAGCCCGCGTGGCGGGTGGTGCCGTATTTGCGGAGATCGAGGTAGAAGTCGTAGTCCGCCTCGCTCATCTCAAGCTCCCCGATGCGGCGCTTTAATTTTTCGTAATCCGCCTCTCTCTCGGAGCCGCCTATGATCTCTCCTATGCCCGGTACAAGGCAGTCCATGGCCGCCACCGTCTTTCCGTCATCATTCTGCTTCATATAGAAGGCCTTTATATCTTTCGGATAGTCGGTGACAAAAAGCGGTTTCTTAAACAGTTTTTCCGTCAGATACCGTTCGTGCTCGGTCTGCAGATCCACTCCCCAGGAGACCTTGTATTCGAAATTGTCATTATTTTTTTCAAGGAGCTCTATGGCCTCGGTATAGGTCACGTGGCCGAAATCGGAGCTCACAACCCCCTTAAGGCGCTCCAGCAGCCCTTTGTCCATGAAGTTGTTGAAAAATTCCATTTCCTCCGGGGCATTGTCCAGCACGTACTGAATTATGTACTTAAGCATGTCCTCCGCCAGCTTCATGTTGTCGGAGAGGTCGGCAAAGGCTATCTCCGGCTCGATCATCCAGAACTCCGCGGCGTGGCGGGTGGTGTTGGAATTTTCCGCCCGGAAGGTGGGACCGAAGGTATAGATATTCTTAAAGGCCTGGGCAAAGGTTTCGCCGTAGAGCTGGCCGGAGACCGTGAGGTTGGTCTGCTTCCCGAAGAAATCCTTTGTGTAGTCCACCTTTCCGTCCTCTGTCAAAGGAAGGGCGTCGGGGTCTAAGGAGGTTACCCGGAACATCTCTCCCGCGCCCTCGGCGTCGGAGGCGGTGATGATCGGGGTGTGGACATAGATAAAATCCCTCTCCTGGAAAAATTTGTGGATCGCGTAGGCAAGGAGGGAGCGCACCCGGAACACCGCCTGGAAGGTGTTGGTCCTGGGACGCAGATGCCCCTTCGTGCGCAGAAACTCCATGGAGTGGCGCTTTTTCTGAAGGGGATAGTCCGGGGTGGAGTCGCCCTCCACCGTGATTTCCTCCGCCTGGATTTCAAAGGGCTGTTTGGCCTCGGGGGTGGCGACAAGCTTTCCCCGGGCGATTACGGCCGCGCCGATATTCAATTTTGACAGGGCGGCGAAATTTTCAAGAGCGTCCCCGTACACAATCTGAAGCTGCGAAAAAAAGGTGCCGTCGGAAATTGTCATGAAGCCGAAGCTTTTTGAGTCGCGGTTGGAGCGCACCCAGCCCCCCACCGTGATTTCCTTATCTATGTATTTATCCGTGTCCCTGAAGAGGGCGCGGATTTCCGTAAGTGCCTGCATGTTGTCCTCCATATTTTTGTAAAGTACGGATTATGTCTGCACGGGCCTGACCGCAAGCGGCCGTCCCGTCCGGAGCCCAGACGCGCTCAGCGTGTCTGAACGGGCTCGAAAAATGTCCACTGGACATTTTTCCAGCCGCCGTCCGGGACTTTACCACGAGACGTTTTCAGGGTCTGCGACCTCCGCGTTGGCGAAGAGCATCTCCTGTACCTTGCGGGTAAGTACGGATTCCCGGAAGGTGTCGGCGCCGCCGCGGTCCTCCACGGACTTCTTGAAATCCGCGGCGGAAGCGTAGCCGTATTCCATGGCATATTCCTCGTACTGGGCCTCTATATCCGCATCGGACACCGTTATTCCCTCAGCCTGGGCCAGGGCGTGCACCAGAAGCTCCTGCCCCGCCACGGTCTGGGCGTAGGCGGTGATCTGGTCGTTCAGCTGCTCTTCCGTAATCCCGCTCTGGGAAAGATAGGTGGCAAGATCCGTGCCGTAGGCCGCCAGTCCGTTTTCAAAGTTCTTTTTCTCCGTATCCACAATGGAATCAATCAGCCACTTCGGCAGCTTGTCCCCTTCGGCCACCTCCGAGGAAGTCTGCACCTGGGCTAAGAGGTTTGAATAGGCCTCGGTCCGGGCCGCGTCCTTTCTGGCTGTCTCCATGGACTTCCTGATATCCTCCCGGAGCTCTGCTACCGTATCCGCCTCGGAGTTAAGCTCGTGGGCCAGGCTGTCGGTAAGCTCCGGCAGCTCGTTTTCCGAAATCGAATTAAGGGTGACCGTGAAAATCACGTCCTGCCCGGCCAGATCGGAGGCCCCGTAATTTTCCGGGAAGGTCAGGGGCAGATCGAAGGTCTCGCCGATTTTGTGGTCGACAATCCCGTCCTCAAAGCCCGGAATGAAGGTGCCGGACCCCAGCGTCAGGTCATAGCCGTCCGCAGTTCCGCCCTCAAAGGCCACTCCGTCCTTCTTTCCCACATAGTCGATATTAACCGTATCGCCGTCAGCGGCAGGGCGGTCTGTAACCTCTTTTCTGGTAGCCTTGCTGCTCAGCTCATTTTTTATCTCGTTGTCGATGTCTTCCTCGCTGACCGACGTATCTCCCACGGTAACGCTTAAGCCCTTGTAGTTTCCGAGCTTCACGTAGTCCGAAGCTTTCACGTTGTCGAGGGTCTTCTTCCCGCAGCCGGAAAGGGAAAGGGCGGCCGCGCAGGTAAGCAGGAAGACCGTAAATACTGTTAATGCTTTTTTCATAGGACTCCTCTTTTAAAATATATTTTTTTACTCGTCTATCTTATCACAAATTTTATCAATTGTTAATAATATTTGAAGTTATGGGGATTCGATGATATAATTTTTCCTACTACTTAAAAGGGGAAAGAATCGTGAATACTGTTACCATAGTTCTGCTGTCAATACTGGGCGTACTTATTATCGCCATAATCGTCCTTTATTTCCTGGGGAAACGGGCCCAGAAGCGCCAGGCGGAGCAGCAGGAAGCCATAGACGCCGCCAAACAGACGGTTTCGATGCTGATTATTGACAAAAAGAGAATGAAGCTTAAGGACGCGGGGCTCCCGGCCATGGTGCTGGAAAAAACCCCGAAGCTCCTACGGGGTTCCAAGGTTCCCATCGTCAAGGGGAAGGTGGGCCCGCAAATCATGTCCTTTATCTGCGATGAAAACGTGTTTGACATTATTCCGGTTAAAAAGGAAGTGAAGGCCACGGTCAGCGGCCTCTATATCACCGGCGTCAAGGGCATCCGCGGCCAGATCATCACCCCGGAAAAGAAAAAGTCGAAGTTTAAGCAATTCAAGGAAAATCTCCAGAAAAAGGCCGGCGCCAAGCCGCTGTAAGGCAGCTTTTTCATGCAGACAGTCAATGCGTACGCAAAAATCAATCTCTCTTTGGACATAGTCGGGGAACGGGAGGACGGCTACCACCTGCTTCGGATGGTGATGCAGACCCTCTCTCTTCATGATGAGATTTCCCTCTCCCGGACCGAAGTCGGTGCGGTGCGGATTCTCTGCGACGACCGCCGGGTTCCCGTAAACGAGCACAACACCTGCTTCAAGGCGGCAAAGCTTCTTCTGGAGGAAGCCGGCATAAAAGACGGCGTTGAGATTAAGATAAAAAAGCTTATTCCGGTGGCGGCGGGCCTCGCGGGGGGCAGCTCCGACGCGGCGGCGGTCATGAAGGCCGTTAATACCGAGTTTTCCCTGGGGCTTTCCGCTGAAGACCTTAAGGAGCGCGCCGTAAATATCGGGGCGGATGTGCCCTACTGTATCCTCGGGGGCACGGCCCTTTCCGAGGGCATCGGGGAGAGGCTCACGGCCCTTAAGCCCCTGGAGGAGTATGAGGTTTTGCTGGTGAAGCCCAAAGAGGGTGTCTCCACAAAGGAGGTCTACCGCGCCTACGACGAAACGAAGGTTGCAGATCATCCCGATACGGACGCCCTTGTTAAGGAGATCGGGGAAACCGGAAGGCTTCTGCCCGGAGCCATGGAAAATGTGCTGGAGAGCGTCACGATTCCTCTTATTCCCGAAATCCGGGAGATCAAGGAGACTCTGAAGAAATCGGGATGCGCGAAAACGCTTATGAGCGGCAGCGGCCCCACGGTTTACGCCGTTTATGAAAATACACTGATCGGCAGAGCCAGGGCGGAGGACGCGCTGACACTAATGAAGCGCCGTTTTTCGGATTGTAAAGTTATGTTAACCAAAACCATTCAGATATGACAGAGGAAAAAACACAGGAAAACCGGAAGAGCATCGGGGTTTTTGACAGCGGCGTGGGCGGCCTTACTGTATTCAGGGAGCTTATGAACTGCCTCCCTATGGAGCGGCTCATTTATTTCGGCGACACGGCAAGAGTGCCCTACGGCAGCAAATCCCGGGAGACGGTGACAAGATATTCCAGGCAGATCGTGCGGTTTTTACGCACCCGGGACGTGAAGGCCATTGTGGTGGCCTGCAACACCGCCAGCGCCATGGCTCTCGACGAAATCGAGGAGGAGGCCTCTCTTCCCTGCATCGGAGTTGTCAAGCCCGGCGCCAGGGCCGCGGCGGCGGCCACGGGGAATAATAAAATCGGGGTTATCGGCACCGAGGCCACGATTCATTCGGGCATCTATGAACGCTTCATCTCCGAAATCGCGCCGGAGGCGGAGATCTTCGGCAAAGCCTGTCCCCTCTTTGTCCCCCTGGCGGAGGAGGGCCTCTGGGAGGATCCGGTGACGGAGGAAATCGCCAGACGCTATCTTTCCGACCTCCTGGACACCGGGATTGATACTCTGATTATGGGCTGCACCCACTATCCGCTTTTGAAAAAAACCATCGGCCGGGTTCTCGGTGAAGAGGTGACTCTTGTCAATCCGGCTTTCGAAACGGCCCGGGCCCTGAAGGAGGAGCTTTCGGGGCGGGGACTTATCAATGACGAGCCGATACGCATGAACGAAAATGCCTTCACCTTTTTCGTCAGCGACGAGGCCGATAAATTCCGGCATTTTGCCAATTCCATTCTGCCCCTGGGGATTCTCGGGGCAAGGAAGGTGGATATCGAAAGGTATTAGCCGCATGACAAAGGATGTCTGTATTTCCATCAGGGGCCTTAACATCGATTCCGAGGACTCGGAGCCCCTTGAGCTTATAACAATCGGAAAATATACAAAAAAGGACGGGATTTCGTATCTCAGGTTCGAGGAAATCTCCGACGAGGTCGGAGAAATGACGAAGGACACGCTGAAATTTTCACCGGAGGGGGCGGAGCTTATACGCCACGGCGCCATGGAGATGTTTCTCTCCTTCCTGCCCGGGGAAAAAACCGTGACCTCGTACCGGACGCCCTTCGGGATGTTTTATCTCGGAATCGACACCGACAGCATCGAAATATCCGAGTCGGAGGATACTCTGGATTTAAGCATCCGTTATCTGCTGGAGGCCAATCACGAGTTTCTGGCAAAGTGCGAGATCAGCGTGAATGTCCAGAGCTGCTTGGAAAGGAGCAAAAAATGAAAGTCAGGAAGGCCGTTATTCCGGCGGCGGGGCTGGGCACCCGCTTTCTGCCGGCCACCAAGGCACAGCCCAAGGAAATGCTGCCCATCGTGGATAAGCCTACGATTCAGTATATAATCGAGGAGGCCGTGTCCGCCGGCATCGAGGATATCATCGTGGTCACCGGCAGAAACAAGCGTTCCATCGAGGATCATTTCGACCGTTCCATCGAGCTGGAGCTGGAGCTGGAAAAGAACGAAAAGGAAGATATGCTGGGGATGGTGCGGGACATTTCCGAAATGGCCAACATCCATTTTATCCGGCAGAAGCAGCCTCTGGGGCTGGGGCATGCGGTTCTTACCGCCAGCCACTTTATCGGGGACGAGCCCTTTGCCGTGCTTTTGGGGGACGATGTTGTTATCGCGAAAAAGCCCTGTCTCCAGCAGATGATAGAGGTTTTCAACGAATACAAAACCACTATTGTCGGCGTCCAGAAGGTGCCGATGGAGGTTGTGCATAAATACGGCATCGTGAACTGCAAGAGCGTGGACGATCGGGTCTACAAGGTAAAGGATCTGGTGGAAAAGCCCGCCATGGAGGAGGCCCCCAGCAACATCGCGATCCTCGGGCGCTATATCATCACCCCAGACATTTTCGAATATCTTGAAACCCAGCAGAAGGGGGCGGGTGGAGAGATTCAGCTTACCGACGCCCTCCGCCGCCTTTCCCATAACGAAGCCATGTACGCCTATGATTTCCTGGGCCACCGCTATGATGTGGGAACGAAAATCGGCTTTCTTCAGGCCAATATCGAGTTTGCCCTCCGCAGCGAGGAGCTCTCTGGAGAGATGAGGGATTATCTTTCGAAGCTTAACGCGAATATGGAAGAGATGCTGGATTACGAATAATATCCGGTATTCCCGGAATTACTGCATTTTGCTTTCATAATCCTGAAGACGGTGGAATATATTGTCTATGACAACATTTTCACCTGAGATGCGAAACAGAAAAAAGTATTCCATTTCAATAAAATTCATTCTTCGGTAGCCTTGCATTTTTAGTCGTGGATTAGTGCATAACCTTATTTTTTCTGCCATAATCGCAAGACGGTTTTTGGTATTCTCAAAGTCGTTTATAAAGTGTTCTGCTGCCTGTCCGTTATTTTTTTCAAATAGCAGATACTTTAGGATATTCTCAAAGTCTTCTTCGGCATCTGCAGAAACTACCACGTTATAAGTCATATTTTTTCCTCATATCAGAAATCATCTCCTCCGCATTTCTGAATTTTCCTTCTGCAACATGTTCTCTCGATTTTTCAAGTTTTTTAAGAATTTCATCTTCTGTCATCTGAGGCAACAAAGTATCTGATTTAATTATAAGATCATCATCCATCCGAATCTGAACTGTACCGGACATTATTCACCTCCGCTATACTACAGCAGGATAAAGTCCCTTCCGGGACTTTATCCTGCTCTTATGCACACAGTATTCTAATTATTTTAAAGCCCTGATTGCGGCGCGTTCGACCTCGAGGCCGGCGTCGTAGAGCTTCATGAACTCATCGAAGCCCGCCACGTCTTCCGGCTTCGGATCGAGGCTCTCTGCCTTGAAGGAGGAGAACACCTTGTCGTCCAGATATTTTTCCAGGGTCTCGCCGCTGCCCTTGTGGAGCATGTACATGGCCAAAAGTGCCTCGCCCCAGGGGCCGCCCTCTCCGGCGGTTTCCATGACCGATACCGGGGTGCCCATGGCCGCCGCCATGATCTGCTGTCCCGGAGCGCCGGCGTTGAACCAGCCGCCGTGCCCAAGGAGCCTGTCCACCTTAACCTTCTCGTCCTTAATCAGGATATTCATTCCGGTCTTTAAAGCGCCGAGAGCGGTAAAGAGCGTGGTGCGCATGAAGTTCGCAAGGCTCATGTCCGCGTCGGGTTTTCTCATAAAGAGCGGACGCCCCTCTTCAAACTGAGTGATGTGCTCGCCCGAGAAATAGTTATAGGCCATCATGCCGCCGCAGTCGCTTTCACCCTCCAGAGCCCTGGCATAGAGCCTGTGGTAGAGCTCCTGGGCGTCGATGTCCCCATCGGCGATCTTTATCACCTCGAGGAAAAGGTTGACCCAGGCGTTGAGGTCGGAGGTACAGTTGTTGCAATGCACCATGGCCACCGGGTCTCCTGCGGGGGTAGTCACCATATCCAGCTCGTCATAGGGTCTGGAAAGCGGGTGCTCCAAAACCACCATGGCGAATACACTTGTTCCGGCGGACACGTTGCCGGTGCGCTGCGCCACGGCGTTGGTGGCCGTCATTCCGGTTCCGGCGTCTCCCTCCGGCGGGCAGAAAGGAATTCCCGCTTCAAGGTCGCCCTCGGGATCAAGGAGCTTAACTCCCTCGGCCGTCAGCTTCCCGGCGTCCTCTCCGGCCGAGAGTACCTTCGGGAAAATGTCCCTGAGCTTCCAGGGGAAGCCCTTCGGCGCAATAAGCTCGTCGAACTGCTTCACCATCTTTTCGTCGTAGTCCTTCGCCACCGAATCAATCGGGAACATTCCCGAGGCCTCGCCGATACCGATGACCTTTTCGCCGGTCAGCTTCCAGTGCACATAGCCCGCGAGGGTGGTCTGGAAAGCGATGTCCTTCACATGCTCCTCGCCGTTAAGAATCGCCTGGTAGATATGGGCGATATTCCAGCGCTGGGGAATGTGGAAATTGAAGAGCTTCGAAAGCTCCTCCGTCGCCGCGAGGGTCATGGTATTGCGCCAGGTGCGGAAGGGCACCAGGAGCTTATCGCTCTTATCGAAGGGAAGATAGCCGTGCATCATGCCGGAAATGCCGATGGCGCCGATCTTCTTTAAGGTAATGCCGTATTTTTCCTTCACGTCGGCCTTCAGCGTGGCATAGGCCTCCTTAAGCCCCGCCCAGACCGCCTCGTCGGAATAGGTCCAGATATTGTTCTCCAGCTTGTTTTCCCATTTGTGGGAGCCGTTTGCCACCGGTACAAAGTCCTCGGTAATAAGCACCGCCTTTATACGGGTGGAGCCGAACTCGATTCCCAGCGCAGTGTTCCCGCCTTCGATTGCCGAACGCACATCAATGTTTCCCATGATACTCCTTTCTGCCGCGGCTTAGCGGCACGCAAGTTTACATAATATTTCTGCAGCCGTCTTCGCTGCGTTATTTCTTTATTCCGGGGCGTTCACCAGAAGATGCCAGACCACACCCTGCCAGCCCTCAGCATGGGGCGTTATGCGGGAAGAATCAAGAACCGGTATAAGTATGCAGGCATCGGAAACCTCCTTCGAACAGCCACCGTCTCTTGAGACTATTGAAAGAACCTTTGCCCCCCTCTCCTTCGCAAGCTTCAGGGCCGCAACTATATTGGGCGAGGCGTGGTCGTTGCCGCCTCCCACGGAGAGCACCAGCACCCCGTCCTTTTCCGAAAGGCGCGAAACCTTCAGATATTCGGTGAAGGTAGTTTCCCACCCGTCGTCGTTGGTGCGGGCAGTGAGCTCGGAAACGTTATCGGTGGGGGCGTAGGCTTCGATGCCGCCGATTTTCCGGAAGTCGTTCACCGCGTGGGAGGCGTTGGCCGCGCTCCCTCCGGCTCCGAGGATGAAGAGCCTTCCGCCGGCCTCCTTCAGCTCGCGCAAAAGCTTAATCGCCTTTTCGAGCTCCTCCCTTGAGATGGTGTCGGCGATTTGTTTCGTTTCCTCAAGATATGTTTCGATGTAGTCCTGTGTGGTCATTACTCTCCTCTTTCTCTAATACTCTTCGCAAAGCTTAACAAATCAGAATATATCCCGTCCGGCCTGCAATAATTCAGCCTCGCGCAGATGTCGCATTTCAGATCCCCGATAAGGGCGGTTTTCAGCCCCGCTGAGCGCCCGGCCTCTATGTCCGTGGCGGAATCCCCAACCATGAAGCTATTCTCCCAGTCCAGGTTATAGGCTTCCCTGCCCTTAAAGATAAGCCCGGTCTTCGGCTTCCTGCAATCGCAGTCCCGGATAAGCCGTCTGTCCCCTCTGCCGGTTCCCCCCGCTCCGGTGGGATGGTGGAAGCAGGTGTACACGGCCTCTATATCGATTCCCTCCTCCGCAAGCTCCCCCGCAAAGGCGGTGTTTATATCCATTAAGGTCAAGAGCTTCGCCTTACCCTTGGCCGCCGCGGGCTGGTTCGTCACCACGAAAACATAGTATCCCTTTTCCCGGATAAGCCGCAGCGCCTCCTTAACTCCGGGGCGGAAAACAAATTCCGAGGGACGTAAGGGGGAGTCTAAAAGCTCCGTGTCCTCGTTATAGACAATTTCATTAATCACCCCGTCCCGGTCCAGAAACACAGCGGGATGGGCCTCGTAGAAGCGATTCTTTATATATTCACCGCATTCCTTCAGGGATTCCGGCCGTCCGATTTCATAAAACCGGTGATTCACGATGTGAACGCCGCAGCGCCCGGCGGCCGCCTCCGTTTTCTGGAGAGAGGCGATATCAAAGGCTTCGCCCTCCGGAATTTCGGCAAACAGGGACTTTTTATATATGCTGACCCCGTAGTCGATATAGTCCATCTCCGGCAGGGGGTTTTCCTTATCGTAGCAAACAAGCTTCCCGTCCCGCACAACGCAGTTGCTTTTATCGAACCTCCCGGCATTTTTCATAACGGTCATGAGACAGGTGGCGCCGTTCTTTTCCGCCTCGTTGTAGCGCTCCAGAGTCTCGGCGTAGTCTATGTCCATGAAGGAGTCGCCGTAGAGCAGGAGGAATTCCTCCTCAAGGAGCTCACAGGCCCTTCGGACCGCGCCGCCGGTGCCTAAAAGCTTTTCCCCGTCTCTTGAATAGCGGATCCTTACTCCCATGGAGGAACCGTCGCCGTAGTAAGCCTCGATCTCTTCGCTTCCGAAGCCCGTCAGAAACAGGAAATCCGTGAAGCCGGAGCGCTTTAAGAGAAAAAGCTCATAGTCAAAAAAGGGGATCCCTTCCACTCTAATCATGGACTTCGGGTGGGCCTTCGTACGTTCTCCGAGCCTGGTTCCAAGCCCTCCCATCAAAACCACAGCCTGCATCGACCCGCCGGCTCCTCTAATCAAACATCCATTCGTTGGCTTTTAAATATCTCACCGTCGCGCGCACCGCTTCCTCTATGGAGAGCTCCGGCCTCCAGCCCAGGGCGCGCACCTTCGAGGTATCGAGGTAAATAAAGGGATTGTCGCCGACCCAGCCCCGTTCTCCCCCGCCGTAGGAAAACTCCGGACTTAACCCCAGCTCGGAGGCGATCCAGCCCGCGGAGTCCGTCACCTCGCAGTATTCGTCCGTTCCCAGGTTATATATATTCACCTTCTCCCGGGCCTTTTCGATGACGGTTAAAATCGCGTTTATACAGTCTCCCACATAGAGATAGGATTTTTTCTGATGTCCGTCCCCCAGGATGAAAAGTCTGTCGGGATCCTTCTTTAAGGCGCGGTAAAAATCGTAGACGTGGCCGTGGGGATAGCGCTCTCCCAGGATGGACACAAAGCGGAAGATATAGCCCTGAAAATCATAGCCCTCCGCATAGGCCGCAATCAGCCCCTCTCCCGCCAGCTTTGACGCGCCGTAGAGCGAGGTCTGCACCGGAAACGGGGCGTCCTCCGGAGTGGGGATCACCGATGCCTCGCCGTAAACAGAGCCCGTGGAGGAAAAGCCGATCCGCTTAACCCCCGCCCTCCTCATGGCTTCCAGCACATGATAGGTGTTGTTTGTGTTCTGCTCCAGATCCTTATACGGATGCTCCAGCCCCCGGCGGACATCGGCGTTGGCGGCGAAGTGAAACACAAAATCCGCTCCCTCCATTGCCGCGCTTAAGGCCTCTTCGTCGGCGCAGTCCCCCTCCACCAGCTTAAAGGAGGGGTTCTTCGCCGCCTCCGCAAGAAATTCCCTGCGGCCCGTCACGAATTTGTCGTAGACCGTGACTGAGTGTCCGTCCCGAAGGAGGCGGTCCGCCATATTGGAGCCGATGAAGCCGGCCCCGCCGGTTATAAGAAACTTCATTTACTGTCTCCTTTTATTCAGAAAGCGGTTCAGACCCCGGAACCCCCGCGACACATGGAAACTTCTCCTTAGTGCTGCTTCGTTCCCGACCTGACACGGTTCGAAGAGTTCCATTGCGCGGGACCGGAGCCTGAACCGCTCTCCGAAATATCTGTAATTGTATCACACATTACCTAAATACACCCGTTTTAAATACCTTCCGGCAATTTCCTTAAGCTCCCGCAGAAGGCCGATATCCGTCGCCGGTTCGCCGTAGCGGTAGTTCGGGAAGTACCGGGTCAGGTGGAGCACGGGCTCGTTTTTAAGGGAAGAAAGCCACTCCGCCTCCTCTTCCATTTCCGAAGCGCTGTCGTTAAAACCGGGGACGATGAGGCTCGTTATTTCCACGTGGGCGCTCTCCGACGCCCTTGTTATAAAGCGTTTTACCGCCGCGAGATTTCCACCCAGACGCTCATATATATCCGGCCTGAAGCCCTTGAGATCGATGTTCATGGCATCCATCAGGGGAAGGATTTCATCCGTCACGTCATCGGTCACGCACCCGTTTGACACGAGGACGTTAAACATGCCCGCCTTCCTTATTAGAACAGCGCAGTCCCGTACATATTCGAAGCACACCAGAGGCTCGTTATAGGTATAGGCCACGCCGATATTGCCGTCCGCGGCCGCTTCCTTCGCAATTCTCAGGATTTCCGCCGGAGTGAATTCCCGGCCCTCCGCCTCCCAGGTGTTTTCGCCCGGAATCCTCTGGGATATATCGTGATTCTGGCAGAAGGGACAGTGCATGTTGCAGCCCAGGCTCCCCAGGGAGAGAACACGGCTGCCGGGATGGAAATGCCGGAGCGGCTTTTTTTCTATCGGATCCAGGGCGAGAGCCGTCAGCACCCCGTAGTACGCGGGGCGAACCGCTCCCTCAAGGGCCACTCTTGCCCCGCAGGAGCCATAAGAGCCCTCTTCGAGAGCACAGTGGCGGGGGCAGACGTTACAGACAACAGCGGAGGTATTCACTTCTTTACGAAAGCAGCTTTGACCTGCTCATACTGCTTTTCCAGGCGGCGCCACATGCTTAAGGACTCTTCCGCCTCTTTATGCACAAGCTCCATGATTTCGTCGTAGTTGCCTATGAAGGTTTCCACGATGTCCATACGGAACTTGTTGCGGCCGACCTCGTCCCGGAGAATGGAAATCACGGCCTCCTTAGGCTTCGTAGGGCGGAAGGAACGCTTACAGGTAAGACCCGTTACCGTATCCGCCACCTGCATGATTTTCTGGGGCAGATTCATGTCCTCGCCCTTAAGTCCCCTGGGATAGCCGCTGCCGTCCAGCCGCTCATGGTGGCTCTCGGCTATGGCCAGAACGCCGGGGTCGATCCGATCCCGCAGGATCACGCTGGTGACCTCCACATGCCGTCTCAGGGTGGCCATTTCCTCATCCGTCAGCTTCCGGGGCGCGTTGACGATTTCCAGCGGCACCGTCAGCATCCCTATATCATGCAGCAGGGCCCCGAAACGCAGCTGCTCCATTTCCTCGTCCGTCAGACACCCGAGCCGCAGCGCTATTTCCCGGGATACATAGACGGAGGTTATTGTATCGATAACGTTATATTCGTTTCTGAAGCCGGAAATGTACATCAGCATTTCCAGATATTTCTCTTTTTCCTCGTCGGAGAAAATCAGGTCATCGTAGAAATGATCCATTTCCTCTTTGTAGGATTTGTCCGCGAGTTTCTGCTGTATATCCCGCTTGACAAGGGCGGCGTCCAGAAGCTCCAGCCCCTTCTCGGAATAGTGGGTGCCGGCATTGGACCGGATAAGCTTATTGTAGTCGAAGCGCTCTCCCAGGGAATGGTGATAGAGGTCATAGCGCCCGGCAAGGAAGATATAGTTGGATATTTCCTTGTTTTCGAACTTTACGCCCGAGAGATTCCTGTTCTCGACGTGGCTGTACATTATGACCCGGGCCACCTCGTCCATGGGGGAAACGTATTTCAGGAAAAGATAGCCGTAGATCGCATGGGGCATGGGATTTGCCACCTCGAACTGCAACATCTCCATTCCCTTTTCCACCTTAAAGGCGCCGATATCGTGCAGGGTCCCGAGGAAGGCATATTCCGCAAGCTCAAAGTCCTCGTATTCCCCGGCCTCTGCCATGATACAGTACAGGACATAGCCCACGCGTTCGCCGTGACCGATAAGACGCTTGTCCATCAGCCGCAGCACCTCCCGTATCATGATACATACATCTTTGCTTGAAACGATTTCCTTCATGCAAAACCCCTGATTATCCTACCCTGTAATTTCATGTATCATGGATGTAAAGCGAATTCCGTTTTTAACGGTTTCCGGTTCCGTATCCGTAAATCCGAATTTATGATAAAAGCCCACTGCGTAGGGGGAGGAATTAACGGTGACCTTGTTTTCTCCCAGCCCGTTATACAAAAACTCATCCACGTAGCGCAACAGCGCCGTGGCGATCCCCTGACGGTGGCAGCGCTCCTCGACAAAAAGCAGGGAAATATGGGTTCTCTCCCTTAAGGAGACTATTCCCACCATGGTTTCTTTTTTTCCCGGCGTCCCGCCCTCTTCAAAGCAGGCAAACATCCGGTATTCCCCCGCAAGGAACATTTTATAGAGAATATCGTCAGTCAGGAACCGGTAGAAATTTTCAACTCCCTCATCAGTGTAATCCGGGGCTTCAAAACGTTTGAAAACCCTCCAGGCCAGAGCCGTGGCAAAAACAAATTCCTCATCCTTTAAAGGCCGGATGAAACGTCTCATCTGTCAAAGAGCCCCGAAAAGAAACCCTTTATCTTTTCCGCCACACCGGTGAAGAAGGATTTTATCATGGCTCCCACAAGCTTCTTGCCGCTTTCCTTTGCAAAATCCTTAACGGAATCCGGATTGAGATCCCCGTCCTTGTAGAGCTTATAGGTCTCGTCCAGGAGAGTGCCGTAGTCCAGCCCCAGGTCCTTTATCTTAACCATCACGTCGATGATCTTCTGGATTTCCTCGTCATTGAGCTTAATATCGCTCTTGTATTCCTCGACCGCCTCAAGTACCGCTTCCTCGATGTCTTCCCTGCTTTCCAGCTTTTCATCCGTCACCTTTGCCTTGACAAAGGCAAAAAGCTCCTCCACCTCTTCGGGGCTTACGTTTTCAAGCTCCTCCTTAAGCTCTCCGGTGGTCACCAGCTCGTCAAGGGAGGTGTCCAGGGCCTGGGTGTTTACGGTGCTGTCCGTCATCTGGGCATAGGCTTTAAGCGCGCCGATAAGGGCAGCCGTCCCGGAAAGGGGAGTGGGGGCCACCACCAGGATGTCCGCGTTTTCCACGCCCGCGGTAAGCAGTGCGTTCTGATACATTCCCACAGTACAGTAGGTTATATTCCGCGTATCCACGTTTATTCCGTGGCCGCTCTCAGCGGGCCGCACCAGCACCGAGGATAAGGACTTCGTTCCTATGACTTTGGGGTCGATATAGCTGTCCAGATATTGATGCTCTTCATCATTGGTGACATATACCACGTTATAGCTTGACAGGTCGGTGCCCGCAAGCCCCATCAGGCTTAACACGGTTGCAAGCTGCTCCGGACTTAAATCCTTTCCCAGGGCAAGATAGGGCTTTACCTGGGCCGTGCTCTCTTCTCCGGAGGTGCTCTCCTCCTCGCCCCAGGTAATCTCCGTCACGTCATCGGCCAGAACGGGAAGTGCCGTCACCGAAAGGAAAAGGGTGACAGAGAGCAAAACCGCCAGAAGCTTATAAACTTTCTTTTTCATACGTTCCTCCGCTTTCCTCCCGTAATGAAGTCCGCAATGTTTACAAAGGCATCAAACCTGTCCTCTTCCTGATAGACCTCATGGGCATCCTTGTCAAAAAGCCTCACGGTAACGTTTTTCACCCCGGCCTTTTCGTAGCGCGCCCGGATCCGTTCCGGTGCCGCGCCGTAGTCTCCGAACTGATCCTCTTTTCCGCATAAAAGCAGAATCGGCAGATCCTTCGGCACCCGGGAAAGGTGCTTTTTATTGTTGGCCCGTTTCATGAGCTCGCATAAGGTATAATAACCGTTCAGCGTAAATTCGTGGTTGCAGAAGGGATCCTCGGCGTGGGCCTTAACGCTCTCCTCTCTGTGGGAGAGGGTGGGAAAACGGGGCTTTCCTTTGGTATTCCTGTAAAGCGCCGTTTTTGTCGCAAAGTCGCTTTTGGCCTCCCAGCCGCGAAACACCGCCATAAGCTCCAGAAGATGCTTGGACACACGGGATTCGGCCACGCTTCTGTCCACGCACCCCATAAGAATCGCCCCGGACACGCCGGTACCGTAGCAGTTCAGATATTCCCGGACAATTATGGAGCCCATGCTGTGCCCGAAGATAAAAATCGGAACCCCCGGATATTTCTTTTCCATCAGCTTTTTCAGCCTGTGGACATCCCGGACCACTATGGTCGCCGGATCGTTGTCGCAGAAAAAGCCGAATTTCCCTGCTTCATTGGCCGTGAGCCCGTGCCCCAAAAGATCGGCACCGGCTACAGCGATTCCCTCAGAAGCAAGATATTCCGCCATTTCCCCGTAGCGCCCGATGTGCTCGCTCATGCCGTGAACGATAATCAGCTGGGCCTTCGGTGCGCCGGCCGGTAGCCAGCCCCGCGCGTGAATTTTATGGCGCATATCCCGGGAGCCGTATTGAAACTCTTCCGTCAGCATATAACGGCTCCGCTTTCAAGAGAGGTGTCAGAGACCGTCATCAGCGAAAGCTTTCCTTCGCTGTCTTCGGCGCAGAGCAGCATTCCCTGTGATTCCATCCCCGCGATTTTCCTCGGCGCCAGATTCGTTATAACCATGACCTTCATGCCGAGTGTGTCCTCCGGCTTATAATACTGCTTAATCCCGGAGAGAATCTGTCTCGTCTCATTTCCGATCCGCACCCTGAAGCATAAGAGCTTTTTGGATTTCGGAACTTCACTGCATTCCAGGATTTCGCCCAGTCTGAATTCGCATTTATCGAAGTCGCCGTACTCAATGATGGGTTTTGCGCTTTCCTCTCCCCCTCCGGCCTCTCCTGAGTCCGCCTTCTTCTGTCCGGCTTCTTCAGCTTTAACCCCGTCCTTCTTTGCCTCTTCTTCTATCTGTTTTAAAACGTCCGCAAGCTTCAGCCTTGCAAACAGGGTCTCCGACTCTTCAGTAACCTTTGTGCCCTCCGGAACCGTTCCCCGTTTCGCGCAGTCCACGGGTTCAAGGGCGGGCGCGTTCATCTGCTTTAAAACCTTCTCCGCGGTCTCCGGCAGGAAGGGCGCAAGAAGAGTCGCCCCGATCACAATGCCGTCGGAGAGGTTGTAGAGCACGGTGGAAAGCCGGTCCCGTTTGTCCTCATCCTTAGAAAGATTCCAGGGCTCGGTTTCGTCGATATATTTATTGCATCGTTTAAACAGCGTGAAAATCTCGGTCAGGGCATCGGCGATATGCAGTCCCTCCATGGCCGCTTCCACCTTGTCCTTTGCGGAAAGGAGGACGCCGTAGAGATCATCGTCCACGCTCTCCTTTGCTCCCTTATCCGAGAGCACTCCGCCGAAATACTGGTTTGTCATGGAAATCGTGCGCTTTACCAGATTCCCCAGGGTATTGGCCAAATCCGAGTTAAATCTCTCCACCATCAGCTCCCAGGAGATCACCCCGTCATTTTCAAAGGGCATTTCGTGGAGCACGAAATAGCGCACCGCGTCCACTCCGAAGACCGCGGCCAGATCGTCGGCGTAAAGAATATTTCCCTTCGACTTGCTCATCTTCCCACCGTCCTGTAAAAGCCAGGGGTGGCCGAAAACCTGCTTCGGCAGCGGCTCTCCAAGGGCCATAAGGAAGATCGGCCAGTAGATCGTGTGGAAACGGATTATGTCCTTACCGATCAGATGGAGATCCGCGGGCCAGTATTTTTTATATTTTTCCGATGAATTCCCGTCACAGTCGTATCCTATTCCGGTGATATAGTTGGTCAGCGCGTCGAGCCAGACATAGACCACGTGGTTCGGATCGAAATCCACGGGAATCCCCCACTTGAAGGAGGTTCTGGAGACGCAGAGATCCTGAAGGCCCGGCTTCAGGAAATTGTTCATCATCTCGTTTTTTCTGGAAACCGGACGTATAAACTCCGGATGGCTCTCAATATGGTCGATGAGCCTGTCCGCGTATTTGCTCATACGGAAGAAATAGGCCTCTTCCTTCGCGGGCTTCACCTCGCGGCCGCAATCCGGGCATTTCCCGTCCACAAGCTGGGAGGAGGTCCAGAAGGACTCACAGGGTGTGCAGTACATTCCCTCGTAGTAGCCTTTATAAATATCCCCCTGATCGTAGAGGCGTTTGAAAATCTTCTGTACCTGTTTTTCATGATCGGAGTCGGTGGTGCGGATGAAACGGTCGTAGGAGGTGTTCATAATGTCCCAGATACGCTTTATTTCCGCGGCTGCCGAGTCCACGAATTCCTTCGGAGTTACCCCTGCCTCCTTTGCCTTCGTCTCTATTTTCTGGCCGTGCTCGTCCGTTCCGGTCTGGAAAAAGACCTCATATCCCTGCCAGCGTTTGAACCGGGCGATGCTGTCCGCCAGGACGATCTCATAGCTGTTGCCGATGTGGGGCTTCCCGGAGGCATAGGCTATGGCAGTTGTGATGTAATAGGGTTTTTTAACGTTTTCTGACATGATTTGATCGATCCTTGTTATAATATGATTCTTAAGGTAATCCTACTCTATTTTATGTAAAAATGCAAGAAACCGCCCCGGAGCGGAGGCTCCGGGGCGGGGTGGGGTGTTAACCCTGCAAAGCTTTTATTCATTTTGCAGCAGAGAAAATAGCTTCCAGCTCTTTGACACGAGCTTCGGCTTTTTCGGCGCGCTGTTCCGCACTTTTTGCACGCTGTTCCGCACTTTTTGCGCGTTGTTCCGCATTGTCGGCACGCTGGCGTTCTATTTCAGTATTTATGTGTTCTTCATTACGTCCAGCCTGTATTAGCTCCCGCTCTCTTTCCCAGGTTTTCATATACCTTATACCTATATCTTTCTTTTCCTTGGTTTTCCTGACAATTGTATTAAGCTTTCCGGTATTCTCGTCTTTTACATTCTCTTCTGTGCTTTTTCCGATATAACACAGCAGATTTCTTAAACGCTTTTCATTTTCCCCTGCTGCTTCGGGAAGATCTCCGTCCACGTACAGGAAAATCCTTCTGATTCCATCACTGCCCCGTGCCGAATGGCGCGGGGAGCCCGTGCGGCTTTGAGCACTTAATTCAAAGAAATCCGCACTACGGATTTCTTCATCGTTATAAGGAATATGCGGATGTGTTATAACTCCGCTGCGTACCTCATAGTACATCGCGTTCTAAGCCCCTCTCTATGAGAACTGCTCTTATCAGGCTCCACATCGTATACGTTGATTTCCGGCTCATTCTCGCCGGCATCCGGTTTCTTCTCCGTCACATAAGCATCCATCCTTATGCCGTGTGACCTCTCCGTAACTCCGGGAACCGTTCTTTGAGGTGTAAAACTTATTTTTCCTATCTCACGACCCAGAACACATTCCAGAATCATCCGGCACAATACTGTGCCATCCTCTTCGTCTGAGACAATTTCTGTAAAGAGGAAATCATCAATGACGTCCATCTCTTCTAAAGGTTTCAGACCTCTTTCATTTTCTTCTTGAACCATTTTTTCTCCTTTCTCCATAATGTTTTGCAGGAAAAAAGAGATTTCATCTCTCTTCATTTCCTGCCTTGGTTAAGTTGTGGGTAAGCAGGAAATTTCAGAATAAAGAAGCATGCAGGGCATGCCGGCTCCGGAACGGAGCCATAAGACGCGGCAGAACCGCTTGAGAAATATCTGCTTGATGAATTGATAGTAGCACGACAGTGAGATATTTTCAACAGATTTTATTTATTAGAAACCGCCCCGGAGCTGAGGCTCCGGGGCGGGGTGCGATTGTTGTTAAGTTACGTTTTCTGTTGGCTGATTACGG
>JAILBQ010000091.1 GCA_024680815.1 Lachnospiraceae bacterium
GGAACGGTATCGCAATCCCCGCAGACATGGAACCCGACGATCTTTAACATGGTGAGGAATGTCTCGGATACCGTGATAGTGCCAATAGCGGGGATGGCGATAACCGCCGTCCTCTGCTATGAGCTTATCTCAGTCGTGGTAGATCGAAACAACATGCATGAAATTGAGTCGTGGTTTATCTTTCGTTACCTCTTCAAAGCCTGCATAGCTGTATTCCTGTTATCTCATACCGTGGATATCGTGATGGGGATATTCGAGATCGGTAGCCATGTGACGGCTAGTGCGGGAGGTTTTATCGGGGGCAGCACGGATATCAATATAGGACCGACTCTGATAACCATGTATTCCACACAGATGACTACGATGAGCCTGGGAGAATTGTTCGGGCTGGGGATACAGATATTTATCGCAAGCTTTCTTCTACAGATCATGGCAGTACTGATCATAGTTGTGATATACGGGAGGATGGTGGAGATCTATATCTATGTCTCTGTGGCACCCTTGCCCTTTGCAACTTTGGGAAACAGGGAGTGGGGAGGCATCGGAACGAACTATGTGAAGGGGCTTATGGCTCTGGCATTTCAGGGCTTCTTCATCATGATATGCGTCGGGATATACGCGGCACTGGTTTCAAGCGTATCTGTTGCAGGGAATCTCAATGCTGCTCTCTGGTCAGTCATAGGATATTCGGTACTGCTGATCTTTTCACTGTTCAAGGTAGGCAGCGTAAGCAAGGCAATCTTTGGAGCACATTAAAATTGAAAGCAGGAGATCGAGTGTTTATATACGTTTATTAAGATTATGAGACGCTCTTGTAGATTTACAAAGAAGGAGGATCAGTATGGCAATAGCGGTGGATGTGCCGAAGAACCTTTCAGGGATAAAGACAAAGGTGGCACTTAATCTTACAAAAAGGCAGCTTATCTGCTTCGGTGCTGCGGCAGCGACAGGTATACCGCTGTATCTGGTTACAAAGAAGGCAATAGGAACGGATATAGCAGCAATCATCATGATCGCAGTGATGCTGCCGTTCTTTTTGCTGGCGATGTATGAAAAGGACGGTATGCCCGCCGAAAAGGTATTAAAGCTGGTGATCCGGCAGAAATATTTATCACCGGGGATACGAAGATACAGGTCGGAGAACCTGTTCCGGCAGATGGAGGAGCGGGAAAACATGAGGAGGGAGGTGATACGCCTTGAAGCTAAGGCAGAAAGATATAAGGAACAAAGGCGAAAAAAACAGATCAAAGTCAATTAAAAAAGTCGGGAAAAACGAAAAACCGGGGAATGGATCAAAGCAAAATAAGCAGAAGTCCAGCTCCGGCTTTTCCTTATTCATGCTCTTTACCGGGCTTACCTTTCAGGAATGGAAGAGGCACAGGCAGCTGAAGCAGCAGCTTTCCGGCAAAGGCCCGGGCGGCAACATACCTGATACGGCTCAGAAGACGATCACCTTTGAGAAGATGTTCCAGGATGGGATCTGCAAGGTGAGGGAAGGGTTTTACACGAAGATGGTGGAATTCGATGATCTGAATTACTGTCTTCAGGATGTGGAGGATCAGGCAGAGATACTCGGGCTTTATTCTCAGCTTATCAACTATTTCGAGCCGGGGATACATTTTCAGGTATTCCTTTTTAATCGGCAGGTAGGTGAACAGACATTGATATCACGCTTTGAGATACCGGAGCGGGGAGATGGCTTTGACCGCATCAGAGAAGAGTTTTCGGGTATATTGAAAAGCCTCTGTGCCAAAGGGAATAACGGTGTAGTAAAAGGTAAGTACCTTGTGTTTGGTATCGAGGCGAAAACTCTTAAGGAAGCCCGGAGCAAGCTTAAGAATATCGAGACTGATGTGATCCATAACTTCAACAACGTCGGAACTATTGCAAGACCGGTTGATGGACGGGAAAGAATAAGGCTCCTGCATGAGTTCTATCATCAGGACAGTATGGAGCCCTTCCGGTTTTCTTTTAAGGAGATCAGTGAATCCGGCAAGTCGGTGAAGGATTTTATAGCACCGTCGGGTTTTGATTTCAGGTTTCCATCAAGGTTTAAGGCCGGGAAGATGTTCGGAAGCGTCCATTACCTTGATATCATCGCTCCGCAGATGAATGACGAGCTGCTAAAGCGGCTTCTCGACATCGATGAGAACATCACGGTATCCATGCACATGCAGACGATGGATCCGGTCAAGGCGGTGAAGATGTTGAAGGCCACGCTGTCCAACATACAGAAAATGAAGATCGAGGAGCAGAAGAAGGCAGTAAGATCTGGATACGATATGGATATCCTGCCCACGGACATCGTCACTTATGAAAAAGACACAATGGAATTACTCAACGACTTGAACAGCAGCAACCAAAAGATCGTGAAGATGACATTTCTTATAGCCTGCTTCGGAAGGACGAAAAAGGAGATGGAGAACCTTACCCAGAGGGTCTCCGGTATCATCCAGCAGGCCAACTGCAATCTCCGATGTCTGCAATATATGCAGGAACAGGGGATGAATGCCATATCCCCGATCGGGATAAATGATACAGGGATCGAGAGGGTACTCACAACGAAAAGCTGTGCGATACTCATACCCTTTAACACGCAGGAGCTCTTCATGTCGGGACAGGCTCTTTACTATGGCTTGAATGCACTTTCTAACAACATGATCCTGGCTGACAGGAAACGCTTACGGACACCGAATGGTGTGATATTAGGCACTCCGGGTTCAGGGAAATCCTTTTCGGCAAAGCGAGAGATCCTATGTGTGTTTCTTATCACGAACGACGATATCCTCATAAATGATCCGGAGGGCGAGTATTTCCCGCTTGTCCTGGCTCTTGGCGGCCAGGTGGTGAAGCTTGCGACAAATTCCACGGATTATCTGAATCCGATGGACATTCAGTATTCCCATATAAAAGACAAGGAAGCATTACGGCTTAAGGCAGATTTCCTCATAACCCTGTGTGACATGATCGCCGGTGGGGAAGAGGGTCTTGCCAATGATGAAAAGGGCATCGTAGACCGCTGTGTCGCGAAGGTCTATGAAGAATACTTCAGAAATCCGGTACCTGAGAATATGCCGACACTGGAGGATCTTTATAATGCCCTGCTTGCCTACGAGCCCAAAGATGTCAAGGATGAGAAACTCGCTGAAGATGCAAAGAAGAAGGCGGTAAAGATAGCACAGAGCCTTGTCTTATATGTCCGCGGGAGCCAGAACTATTTTAATCATCGGACAAATGTGGACAGCGGTAACCGTATAGTCTGCTTCGATATCCGGGATCTGGGCAGTCAGCTGAAAGAGCTGGGGATGCTCATCGTTCAGGATGCCGTATGGAACAGGGTTTCGTTCAACCGGGAGCAGAAGAAGGCCACAAGATATTACTGTGATGAGTTTCATCTCCTGCTCAGAGATAAGCAGACGGCTCAGTATTCTGTGGAAATGTGGAAACGTTTTCGGAAATGGGGAGGGATACCCACCGGGCTTACACAAAATGTCGGAGATTTTCTGCTTTCACCGCAGATCGAAGGCATACTTGGAAACTCTGACTTTGTGTACTTATTAAACCAGAATGCCCGGGATCAGGAAATCCTGGCTGAAAAGCTGGGACTTTCATCGAAGCAGCTGAAGTATGTGACCAATGCGGAGCCGGGCTGCGGGCTGATAAGGTTTAACAATGTCACGATCCCATTTGAGGACAAATATCCGGCTGATACGGAGACCTTCAGGATCATGAACACGAGATTGGAGGAGAAAGATGAAGCAGGAAAAGAAGCCGCAGCGGAAGAAGACTAAGCAGAGGCTTTACCAAAACAGGGCAGACCCTGTTAAGGAGGAGTTTTCAGAACAGGACGGGAGTTTTTCGGAGGATACCTCGGATCAGGAAACATTTACCGGTGATCAGTTATCGGATACGGAGGCCGGAAAAGCTGCAAAGAAGCGAAGGAACCGGAGGAATGCCCATAGGATAAGGAGGCAGCTCAGTCAGGGAAATTCGGTATTCCAGAAGCAGAAAAGTGATTTTGTAAAAGATGAAAAATTCGGAAATATGGCTTTTCCGGATATCGGAGATGAGAAGGTTCATTCCACGGAAGCCGCAGAACTGTTCAAGAATCCTGTCAAAAAAGAAGAAACAGGAAAAAAGACGAGACGCAGAAAGAGACAGGCAGCTCCTGAGGTTATAAAGCCCGTAAATGACGGACAGAATGCAGGACAAAAAGCAAAAGCCGAAATAACAACGCAGAAGCTTCCGGGTCAGAAAGAATACCAGCTGGAGAAGGTCTACGATCCCAAAACCGGAAAGACCTCTTACAAGATGGTCTTGAATCGCAGAAATACAGGCAAAAATAAGGGAAAGAGCCAAGGTGTCGCAAGCCTTAACATTGCAGCCAAAGAGGTATCGGCACAGGCAGTGGACTTTCTTCATGAGCAGAACGGGGAGGAGGATGATAACAGCGCAACGGAAGCTACCGGAGCAGGAGTACGCGTTGCAAGCCGGTTTCAGGATTTCATTATAGAAAGAGGTGATAAAAGGAAGCCGGATAAACCGGTACCAGACAAAACTTTTATGAAAGAAGCGCCTTTCGCAGAAAGGAAGCCGAAGGAGGAAGCGTCTGAACTTAAGAAAAAGGCTGTGCAGAAGCGCATCCAAAAGCAGCATATCAAGCGTGAATATGCCAAAGCAGCAAGAGGAGGCGGCACTGCCGGAAAGGCAGCTGATTATGCCAGGAAAGCTGCCAAAGAGACAGTAACCGCTGCAAAGAAGGTAGCAGAAGTTATCGCTGCCAATATCCATGTGATAGCTATAGCTGTAGCACTTATCCTGATCCTTTTTGTGATCATAACGGTGGTATCCTCATGCGCAGCTATGTTTGGCGGAGGCATAGGAGATGTGATGACCGGCAGCTATCAGAGCCTGCCTGCAGAGATAGACAAGGCAGAAAACTCAATGACCCTGAAGGAA
>JAILBQ010000106.1 GCA_024680815.1 Lachnospiraceae bacterium
TACCTCCGTGAACCCTCGGACGATGCCAGATGCGCTTAGCGCATCTATACGGCATTCAAAACGTGCCAAAGGGCACGTTTTGCACCACGGGTATGATACACGCTCTCCACCCAGGATTTGTTTCACTTTTCATTACGATAAAAAAAGAGAACCCTCCGGGCTCTCTTTTTTTATCGTAGCGAGAGGGGGACTCGAACCCTCTCATTATCACCCAGGATCCTGAATCCGCGATCAGGCTTTTCGAGGAGATGGGTTTTGAACGTCATCACAAAAAAGAGGGGATCGGGGAGAATAAAACCACTGACGTCAGAATGAAGGATGCCAACGGATTTTATGTAGATGTGGCACGGGGTGAAGGAGAGTATACGATGATCCGCATAAATGTGGATGATTTTGGTGAAGCCATCGAGTTTCTGCTTGCCCACGGATTCAGAAAACCAAAGCATGAACAGGCCAGCAAGACGGTTGATACCGGGTCTTCCAAATTCACAATAATGGTGGGCCCTTCGGGCTATCTTTTGGAAATATCCCAGCACATAAAGAAAAAAGATTAATTACAAGGAGGAAATCCAATGAAAATCACATCGTTTAACCCGCTGATAGTAACCAGAGATTCAGAGGCAATAATCAGGTTATTTGAAGATCTCGGCTTTGAACGCAGACATACCAAGACCGACATCAACGGCAAGGATATATCGGATGTCCGGATGAGATATGAAAACGAAGACGGAAAGGTGTTTCATGTCGATGTTACCCAGGCTCCTGTGGATAAGGATATCACTACTATCCGTATGAACATTGATGATTTTGACGAGGCATATAACATGCTTGAAGGAAAGGGCTTTAAGAATGCTCAGGGAGATAAGATCACTGAAACCGGATCGTCAAGATCAACAATGATGGTTTCTCCATCCGGCTATTCTATCAGTATCAGCAAGCACATCAAAAAGACTGAAGGATAATGAAACATGAAGATTACAACTTTTAACCCTTTTATATCTGCCACACATCCCGAAGAGGCATTAAGCCTCTTCGGGGAGCTTGGCTTTGAAAGACGAGAACGGTTTTTATGTCGATATCCTGAAACCCGAAACCGAACAGGCCGGGGATACAGTCGGAATCCGTATGAATGTGGATGATTTCGACGGGGCTTATAAAATGCTCCTGGAAAGAGGATTCAGGAATCTTTACGGAGACGAGACCGTTAATACCAGCTCTTCAAAGGCTGCAATGATGGTTTCTCCATCCGGGTTCACTATTTGCATTATCCAGCACATAAAGTAGGATTATATTTCCCGAACCGGACTTAACCCGGTATGTTTTTGTACACTTTATCCTTAAGCCGCTTTTCAAAATCATCTTTGGAAAGCGGCCTGTCAAACAGAAAACCCTGTACAAGTTTCACGTTTATGCTTTTGAGGAAATCAACCTGATCCCACTGTTCCACTCCCTCAGTGATGACACTCATGTCAAGTTCATTCGCCATCTTCGCGATATTCGAAATCACTATATTGTCCCGCTTCCCGTTCGTCCGTTTGTCAACAAAGGATTTGTCCAGCTTCAGCACATCTGCGGGGAATTCTCTGAGGAGATTCAACGAGGAATAGCCGGTGCCGAAGTCGTCGATTGCCATTACGATATCCGCTTCATGCATATCCCGTATAAAACGGCTCAGTTTTTCGTTCTCCTCCTCACTTACCGTCTCAGTGAGTTCCACCTCGATATACTGTTTCGGGATCTCATAGCGGGCGAGAACCTCGCTTATATGGGCAGAAAAGTTCGGGACAGACAGATTCTTCCGGGAGAAATTTGTCGAGATCCTGACCGGTTCGATACCTTCATCCAGCCAGTTTCGAATATCCCGGCAGACCTGTTCAAAGATATAAAAATCCAGTTTACAGATGCTGTCATCCTTTTCCAGAACCGGAATGAATTCACCGGGAGACCGGATTATTCCGTTGTGTATCCAGCGGACAAGAGCCTCCGCCCCCACAATGGTATTAGTGTCCGTATCAACCTTGGGCTGGTAATAGGTCTTAAACTCTCCGTTCTCCAAGGCCTTCGGGAACAGTGCCGAGATCTGTTTCTGTTCCAATATGCTCCCGTGCATTTCCGGAGTCGCAAACGCATAAGGAACATGCAGCTGGTTCTTTGCGACATTCAGTGCTGTCATGCACATTCCGAGAACTTCCTCACTGTCCAGGGAAGCGTCAGTGATATCAAGGCAGCCGGAGACAGCCTGGATCATGACCGGCTTCTTTTCTCCTTCAATAGTGATACGAACCTCGACGCTTTCGAGAAACTTCAGAAATTCCTGTGCCTTCTCTCTCAGCAGTAATGCAGCGAAGCTGTCCCCGGAGAGCCGCGCCACACACTCCTTTGATCCGGCGCATGAGGAAAGAGCATCAGCGTAACGGACGAGGATCTTGTCCGCACACTTTTTCCCGTATCTCTGGTTGATAAGACCGAAATGCTTCAGATTGATGCAGAAAGCATTGTACTCCGACAACGTTCCGTCGGATCTTCTGTGGGTGATAAAGCTGCGGAAGCCTGTCTCGTTAGGAAGTCCCGTCATGACATCTGTCCGCGTGGCCTTCAGCTCTACCATATCCTTCAGGAAATGAATGCAATTATCTTTGTGATTAAATCCGTTGTAAATTGCGACCGCCATATCCCGGCATGTGTCGTAACCGCAGCAGGAGCAGTTGATATGACGGGATTCTTCATCCTTCTTGTTCATGTCGATAAAGACGGCTTCCAGTTCCTCATCATCCGGAATCTCCATCAGGCAGTCATTTGAGCGGTCTGTATATGAACGCAGATAATCTTCAAGTTTCAGCCCGGAGAACTGCTCATTCAGGCTTTTCAACCGTTCCCCCGGGGAGGTTTCCTGTGCCCAGGCGCTGTAGCCCGGATCGTTCTTAACACGTTCCTCGACATCATGCAGATGATACATGGCGTCATCTGTAACGGACAGGAGCATATCCGTCCCTGTACCGCACAGGCAGCCGTTTTCACAGTTCAGCGCATCAATGAACAGATACGGGGTCCCGCCTTCGCGAATCCTTGCGCTGTTCCTCTCCAGATAATGATACATCCGTTTCTCGCCTTCGATCTGCCGGATGAACACGTTGCTTCCGAGAAGCCAGAGCACGTTTTCCTTGAGCCCGCCGGGCATCGGATATACAGAGCCCAGTCCGTATTCGATTTCATCCATGCACGGCTCCCCGTACAGATCATGGGACGCGGCATATTTCATCAGATGATCAAAGGTCACGTTGTAGGAGACAAGCCCGCGGGTGTTGGGATCATCGATCTCCATCTTTTTTGCAATGCAGGGGCTTAAAAACGCTAGCCGATCCGTGATACCAAGTTCCTTTCTGGAATAAATGGCGGCACACATGAGGGGGCTGTGTACCGGAAAGAGTTTCGGCAGCAGTTCCGGCAGATACTGTTCTATGTAGCGGACGACGGCCGGACAGGGCTGGGAAATACCGCCGGTGAAATCGTACTTCTGAATATAATTAATATATCCCCAGGTGGTGATGTCGGCACCGAATGAAACACTGATCATGCGGTTTACACCGAGCGCTTTCAGTCCGCCCAGTACGGACGCGTACCTGTCCGGATAATTCGCGATAAACGAAGGAGCAATAAGAAGAGATATGGCTTCGCCTTTCTTCAGATCCTCAAAGAACCGTTCCGTGTCATCCTTAAACACTCGTGCCTCATGCTCGCAGGTATCAAAACATGCGCCACAGGCCACGCACCGGCTGCCGTCCACCTCGATACGCGATCTTCCGTTCTCGTCCGGCTCGGTGGAGATGTTAGCTCCGATGCAGCTGCAGGCCCGGATGCACTTGTTACAGCCGATACACCTGTCGCTGGTATAAACAAGACCCGGTGTAGCTTTTTTATTCATGGATCAATCCCTCCGATATGAATCGTATATATGGGATAATTATATACTTTCACCTCTTCTCTAACAAGCTTCATCCGGTATGATTATTCCGTCACATATTCTTTTCTTGACTATATCGCATTTAGAAATTAAACTATTTTCATTAATTAAAAGAACGTGTTCTTTGCGTCTCAGCCGCAGGGGACGCTGCGACGGAGGGATAATATGTCAGCTCAGATATACCTTATAATTTCAATAGCAGTGTACATCCTCGCCATGATCCTGATAGGCATTATTTTTTCAAAAGGGAATGATGATACAGGCGATTTTTATCTTGGAGGAAGAGGACTGTCACCCGTGGTCACCGCAATGAGCGCTGAAGCATCGGATATGTCAAGCTGGCTTCTGATGGGCATCCCCGGACTTGCATACATCAGCGGTATTGCGGATCCTTTCTGGACCTGTCTGGGTCTTGCGGCAGGAACCTACCTCAACTGGCTCCTTGTCTCAAAAAGGCTCAGACGTTATACGGAAAAGATCGGCGCCATAACGGTTCCGGAATTCTTCTCCAAAAGATACGGAGACAAAAAGAACATTCTTACTGCCGTATCGGCGATTATCATCGTGATATTCTTTATCCCCTATACCGCCTCCGGCTTTGCGGCCTGCGGCAAGCTTTTTAATACGCTTTTCGGAGTTAACTACCTCGTGGCAATGATAGCCAGCGCAATAATAATAGCGCTCTACTGCACGCTCGGAGGCTTCAAGGCGGTCAGCACGACAGACCTTATACAGGGCATCTGCATGTCGGTATCCCTCGTCATTGTTATCTGCTTCGGAATTGTGCAGGCCGGCGGCATCGGCGCTGTTATTGAAAACGCCAAAGCGCTTCCGGGCTTCTTCTCTTTGTCCTCAAGCTATGATCAGGCCACAGGCACATCCAATCCATATGGCCCGCTGACAGTTGTATCGACCATGGCCTGGGGGCTCGGCTACTTCGGTATGCCTCACATACTCGTTCGTTTTATGGCAATAAATGATCCCGAAAAGCTGAAGATAAGCCGCCGCGTCGCTACTGTCTGGGTGGTTTTTGCCATGGGTATAGCGATAGTGATCGGAGTTATCGGCCTCGCCCTCAGTAATGCCGGCATCATTCCGTATCTTGAGGGAAGCGGCAACACCGAGAGGGTTATAATCTACATATCCGATTTCTTAAGCTCCTTCGGTATCCTTCCTGCGATAATCGCGGGAATAATACTTGCCGGGATGCTCGCGGCAACAATGTCAACCGCGGACTCACAGCTTCTGGCCGCGGCTTCGGCAATATCCAGTGACCTGCTTCAGGACTTCGGAAAAAAGAAATTCTCCGATGATACCGCGGTCAAAATAGCCAAGATTACCGTTCTTGTCATCTCGACAATAGCCGTAGTCATAGCCTATAATCCCGACAGCTCTGTATTCTCGATAGTTTCCTTTGCATGGGCGGGCTTCGGCGCAACCTTCGGACCGGTGATGCTCCTTGCACTTTTCTGGAAGAGATCCAACAGACAGGGTGCCGTCGCCGGGATGATAGCAGGCGCGGTCATGGTCTTCGTATGGAAATATGTTATAAGCTCTCTCGGCGGAGCATTTGCAATCTACGAACTGCTTCCGGCTTTCATCATCGCCCTTATCGTAAATGTGATTGTTTCTCTGGCGACACCCGCCCCGGGAAAAGAAGTCACGGAAATTTTTGAATAAACGGCTGAAAACAGTGTTAAACCCTTTTCCCGGCTCGGTAACCCGGGAGAAGGGTTGTTTTTTAAAGGGACAGGGGGAACAAAATGGATTATTCTGAGCTTATAGAAGGTTTTCAGGGAATAGCCTGTGTGTTGTCTTTGAAAAAGTCCGCGGAAAAAGATCGCGGGGAAGTCACTATCGCTGCCGCGAACAGAAATTATCTCGCATCCGTTAATAAGCTTGATGAGGAATTTGTTCCGGACAGGCCCTATACCTTTTATATTCCCTATGACCCGAACTTTGAAGCCCTGACATACAACTGCATTTACGACGGTAAAATAACGCATCAGTATGTAAATGCAGATTTATATAAAGCCTGGATTGATATTTATATGATTCCCCTTGAAACGGATGAGGAAGGAATCAGCCATTGTCTGTTCACATATGAAATGACTCCCATGTCCGACTCGGACAAACTGATCGACATATCTGCCAGAACCGCGTATATGGTTCTTAAAACCTGCATTAAGCTGAAAGAAAGCGGTGATTTCAGCTCCGCAATGAATTCCATAGTTAAGGACATCAGGAATCAATGCGAATCCGACGGATGCGCCGTTATTCTCACAAATCAGGAAGACAGAAAAATCGATTATCTTTTCTTTGATCATGACGGTAAATTCGCTCCTGCGGACAAAGATGTTTTCTTCAAACCGGAGTTTTATAATATCGTGGAAAAATGGCGCGATATAATAGGAGGTTCGAACTGTTTTATCATCTCCGGCGAGGAGGAGCTGAAAGAAGTCGAAAAAAAGGACGTCAACTGGTACAACTCCCTGATCTACTCGGGAATAAACAATCTGGTTCTGTATCCGATGCGTGTGGGCGACAATCTTTACGGATATATTTTTGCCACCAATTTTAATTCAGACAAGGTTACTTTCATAAGAGAAGTAATGGAGCTTAATTCCTTTGTTCTGTCCACTGAAGTGGAAAATTTCCGGATGCATCAGAAGCTTGAAATACTGAGCAGAAAAGACATGCTCACCGGCGTCCTGAACCGTAACGCCATGAATAAAAAAATAGACGACATTACCTGTAAAGCCGAAGAGATCAGTAAGGGTATCGGCGTGATATACGCAGATGTAAACGGATTAAAACGGGTAAATGATACCCTGGGACATGACGAGGGAGATAAGATACTGAAGAAAGTCGCCTCCAGGCTTAAGTCCGTATTTTCGGCTGATGATATATACCGGGCCGGCGGGGACGAATTTCTGATCATTATCACCGACAGGGATAAAAATGATTTTTATTCGCTTTTTGAACAGCTGAAATCATTTTCGGAAGTTAAAGGAGAGCCCGCATTCGCGCTCGGCGCGTACTATGGCGATAAGGATAATGATATCAACAGTATAATGCATATCGCGGATGCCGATATGTATAAAAACAAAGCGGAATATTATAAGTCCCATCCGGAAATAAACAGAAGAAAAGAGTAAAGCCGGGAGTTATGAAATGCGGAAATTCACTGTTTAATCGCATATTGCCGAGTTGTCTCCTGTTTATCCTCGCGGTGTGCATCGGAACGCCTTTTGCTGCGTATGCGCAGGATCCCCGGCCGAAGGTCGTGCGTGTCGGCTGGTATGATTCTCCCTACAATACCGTGGATGAATACGGCCGGCGTTCCGGTTATGCCTATGAGTATCAGCAGAAGCTTTCCGCCTACAACGGCTGGACCTATGAATATGTAAAAGGGAGCTGGGCGGATCTCCTTAAGATGCTTGAAACGGGAGAGATCGATCTGATGAGCGATGTTTCCTATACTCCGCAGCGGGAGAAATATATGCTCTTCCCGTCTCTTCCCATGGGCACCGAGGAATACTATATTTTTATCGCGCCTGACAACGAAAGTATATCCCGGACGGATTATTCCACCCTGAACGGAAAGCGTATAGGAGTTAACAAGGACAGTGTCCAGGCTGATTTCTTTAATGAGTGGGCCGGGCGGAACGGTATCAGGGTGGACGTTACGGAGCTTACCTGCTCCGAGGATGAATCTCTCGGTATGCTTAAAACGGGAGAGCTGGACGGATACGTAACTGTAGATTCCTTTGTGGAACCCTCTATCGCCGTACCGGTTTGCAAGATCGGTTATTCCGATTTTTATTTCGCCGTAAGCAGAGATCGTCCGGAGCTTCTTGACGAACTGAATATGGCCATGAGCAGGATACAGGATGAAAACCGTTATTATAATCAGCAGATGTATGAAAAATACATCCGGAGATCCGGAGCAAACGCTTTTCTCTCTGCTGAAGAAACAGACTGGCTCTTATCTCACGGAACGATTCGCGTAGGCTATCAGGACAACTATCTCGCCTTATGCGGAGCGGATGAAGAAACGGGCAGTCTTACCGGTGTATTGAAGGATTATCTGCTTCTTGCATCGGACTGTATTCCTAACGTACATCTTGAATTCCGGGACATCTGCTATCCCACCGCCGAGGAGGCCATGGAAGCGATGAAAGGCGGGGAGGTGGACTGTGTATTTCCGGCAAACTTAAGCGGCTATGAAGCGGAGGAGCAGGGCATGGTCATGACTCCGCCCCTGCTGGATACCGAGATGTATGCCGTGGTGCGAATTAAAGATCCCAAAATTTTTTCAAAAAACGGCCAGGTAATTGCGGCCGTAAACGAAGGAAATCCGAATTACGACGCGTTTCTTGCCGAACATTTTCCGAAATGGAAAAAAGCTTACTATGCCGACTCGGAGGCATGTCTTAAGGCCGTTGCATCAGGCGCCGCCGACTGTCTGATAATCAGCAATTACCGTTACAACAATATCTCAAGACTCTGCGAGAGATACCACCTGACCACCTTTTCTCTGGGCGTGGAAATGGACTACTGCCTTGCCGTCTTAAAAGGACAGACAGAGCTGTATTCCATACTTGCCAAAACCACCGGGATGATCCCGGATTCCTATATAAACGCGGCATTGACGCACTATATTACGGAAGATGCCAGGCTCACACTTACGGATGTTCTTATAGATAATCTCAATATTGTTCTGGCTGTGGCTCTCCTGATTATCTTCGTGATACTGTCTCTCCTTGTTCTTAATATGCGGGCTGTAAAAAGGGCCAAACGCCTGATACGCGCCACGGAGACGGATGAGCTGACAGGTCTTTACAACCGCGACTTTTTCTTCCAGTATGCAAACCGCACCTATCGTGAGCATCCTGACACGCCGATGGATGCCATCGTATTAAATATCGAACAGTTTCATTCCATAAATGCGCTCCACGGGCGGGACCTGGGTGATCAGATCCTGCGCGTGCTGGGAGGGGAAATTCTGGCCATAACCGTAGAATACCAGGCGATAGCGGGAAGGTTCGAAGCAGACCGTTTCGATATATATTGCCATCACACAGAGGCATACCGGGCAATATTTGACCGTCTGCAGACAAAACTGGAGGAGCTTGCTCCGAACACAAATATCCGCCTGCGTATGGGAGTCATGCCCTGGCGGGAGAAGCTGGAACCCGAACAGCTTTTCGACATGGCATGTACAGCCTGTAATATGGCGCGCGGCCACTATATGGAGCACCTTATCATATATGACGAAAAGGTCAGTGAAAGGGAGCACTACGAGCAGCGTCTGATAAACGACCTGAAGCATGCTCTGGACTCACAGGAATTTGAGGTCTTCTATCAGCCCAAATTTGATATTCAGGCCGAACAGCCGAAGCTTGTCAGCGCCGAGGCTCTCGTACGCTGGAAGCATCCCGGGATGGGAATTATCTCCCCCGGGGATTTCATCCCTCTGTTTGAACGAAACGGCCAGATCATTCTTCTCGACAGGTATGTATGGACGAAAGCCGCGGAGCAAATTGCTCTCTGGAGGGAAAAATACGGGGTAATTATTCCGGTTTCCGTCAATCTTTCCCGTGTGGACGTCTTCGATCCCGGTCTGGAGGAAACTCTGGAAAATATCCTTATGAATAACAATCTGGATCATAAGGCTTTCAAGCTGGAGGTTACGGAGTCGGCCTATACCGAAAACTCGGATCATGTTATACAGGTTGTGAGAGATCTGCGCGATAAAGGCTATGAAGTGGAAATGGATGATTTCGGAACCGGCTACTCTTCCCTTAATATGCTGTCCTCAATGCCCATTGATGTCCTCAAAATGGACCGGGAATTCATAAGAAATATAGAGTTTGACGAAAAGGACAGATTACTGGTAGCCCTTATAATCGACATAGCAAAGAATCTGAAGATATATGTAATCGCGGAGGGCGTGGAAACGCAAGCCCAGCTTCAATTACTCAAGAAGCTTGGCTGTACGCTGGTTCAGGGGTATTATTTTTCAAAGCCGCTGCCGGCGGATGAATTCGCGGACAGTTTTTTATTATAAGGCCTCCCGGAATAAAAATTATTGTATTCATGCCGGTTAATTGGTAAAATATCTGTGTGTGACTTTTTCTGCGGAGGGGATTCTATGCCGGATTATACCAACGATACAGCCGGGATTTCAATTCGATTCGAATATAACGTACTCACCGATATCATGAATTATTCCCGAAACATAAATAAGCTGATCCCCTGCTCTACCTCCGTCATGGACTTCTGCGAGTCTCTGGAGCTGGCCGGGAAGCTCTGCCCCGATGATCTGAAGAGGGCGCTTCCTTTTTTCCGCCCGTCAGTCATTTCCGATGAAGAAAACACAGAACATATCGAATACTTCCGTTTCATGGATTTCGACGGTGAATACCAATGGTACCGCATTCAGGCCCGTCTTGTCACGGACGAAAGCGGAAAGATTACAATGATTTACGGAACCTATACTCCCGTCGACAGCAAGGACGAGACCGAAAAGAAGCACATTTCGGAGGTCGCTGACGAAATGACCGGTCTTTATGCACTGGCCGAATTCGAGAAGAAAATCCACGAAGCGTATATTGCGGATCAGGAAGGAGTCATAATCAACCTTATTCTCGTCCACCTGGATGACTACGCCGAGATGCGTTCGCTTAAAGGCTCCCGCTCTGCCGATCTGGCACTTACCGAGGCTTCCAGGGTTCTGCGTTCCGCCGTCCGTTCTTCGGATATCGTGGGCCGTTCGGGAGAGGCTGATTTCATCGTTGCTCTCCGCGGTATCCGGGATGTCAAGGTTATCTGCGACAAGGCAGGCTTCCTGATTGAGGTGCTGGCAAACCTCTGGGCAGATATCCGTCCGGGCGTTGTCCATGCGGTCAGCGTGGGTATAGCGATTAAAAACGGAATCGAAGAGCCTGAATTCGACCAGATGTATGAAAACGCGAAAAAAGCTCTGGTCGCAGCCATACAGCGGGATAAAAACGGATATGTTATCCATTCCGGAGAGCTCAGAACCGATGAACAGTTTTCCGGTTCCCGCGCTCCCCTCGGCGACATCGATATTATAAAAAACATCCTGGATCCGATTGTGGCCTGGGCCTATGCCGTCGATGAAAACTACCAGCTCATCTATATGAACGCCGCCCTTAAGGATCGTTTTCAGGGGGTCACCGGCGGATGCTGCTATGAAAAGCTTAAGGGCAGAAACCGCCCCTGCATGGATTGTCCGATGAACCTTATGGCGGAGGAGGAGCAGGCCGCGGATTTCGATGTGTATTCCCCGGACCTCAGGGCCATGGAACATGTACGGGCCACCCGGATACCCTTGAAAAACAGGCGGAACGCCTTTGTTATAGCGGACGTCAACGAAGACCTCCGTCAGCAGATTCATGCTCTTGAACAGAGCATTTCACATTTCAACAACGCAATCGTAAACGTTCTGGATATCGTCTGGGAAATCAACCTGACGAAAAACGTCTGCACCCGCATCCGGGAGGAAAACATAAGAATGATTCTGGATCAGCGGGTTGTTGACTATATGAAATTCAGGGCCGATTTTCTTGAAACCGCCGTCTATTATGAAGACCGGGAGGACTTCCTCCAGGCGACCGAGCCGGGCGCTCTCCGGGAATCCAGAAAAATCGGCCGCGGCACTATCGAAAAACAGGTGCGTTTCATGCATGTGGACGGCACATACCACTGGTACGATATCAGCACCACCGTCGGAGCTGATGACGTTTGGGAAGAGGATGACCTTATATATTTCAGCGCCCGCGACATCAACGCCCTGAAAAACCAGATGGAACAGGACGCCGTTATCGAAATGCGCTACCGCAACATGGCGGAAGGCAATACCTACATCAGCGAGCTTGCCCACAGCAACGAGCGGTATGAGCATGTGAACGAGCTGACAGGCATCTTTGTCTTCGAATACAACGTTCCGACCGGAGACTATTATATCTGCACAACCTTCGAGGAAATGTTCACCCTTACCGAAGAGATGCAGCGTAATGAATGGTCTCTCTTACAGGGTCTTGAAGTATACGAAGATGACAAAGAAAAATACCTGGCTTTCCTTAAGGATGTTATGGAGCAGCCAGATACCCACGAAATGACCGTGCGCTTCATAAACAGATACGGTGTTGCACGGTGGTTTACAATTACGGTTCAGACCTTAAACGGTGTCAGCAACACATTGACCAGGGTGCTTGGCATCCTTCAGGACGTCAACACCGAAATGGAAATAAAGGCCGAGCTGGAATTCCGCGCCGACTATGATTCCCTCACCAGGCTGTTTAACTCGGATGCCTTCTACCGCCGCTCCGCCGAGCTTCTGCACCTTAACCCGGAGTGGGAATTCGCCATGATTTCCGTAGACGTTGACCGTTTCCGGGTGATCAACGACCGGTTCGGCATCAAGGCAGGAAACAAATGTCTTGAATATCTCGGTGCTGCCATAGCAAAAAGCCTGAAGGGCGGAAATATTGCCGGGAGATATCAGGCGGACGAATTTTCCGTGATCTTCCATTACGGGAAGGAACAGGAAATCTTTGATTATATTGCGGGACTTACGGAAAGCTTTAACTTTGATGCCGCGAAGCGCTGCGGCTCCACGCTTTCCTACGGCATCTATATGATCACCAAGCGTGATATCCCCGTTCGTCTGATGTGTGACCGGGCCCGTCTTGCAAAGCAGGAAATCAAGGGAAACACTCTTACGAATTTTGCGGTCTATGATGACAAGATCCGTCTTCAGCAGCGAAGAATCTCCGAAATGACAAGCCAGATGCAGATTGCCCTTGACAACGGAGAGTTCGTTATGTATCTGCAGCCCAAAATCGATCTCAAAACCGATAAAATCTGCGGCGCGGAGGCTTTGGTGCGCTGGTCCCATCCCACAAAGGGACTGCATACCCCCGGAGAGTTTATTCCTCTTTTCGAAAGCAACGGCTTTGTCAAAAAACTGGATGAATATATGTGGGACTCCGCCGCCTCCTATCTCAAACGCCTTCAGGAGATAGGAAAGCTGCTGCCGATTTCTGTAAATATATCCCGGTTCCACGTCAACAATACTGATCTGGTCAGGGTTTTAACCGGGCTGACTTCCCGCTACGGAATCGAACCCAGACTCCTGGAGCTGGAAATCACGGAGACCCTGTTCGCGGATAATGCCGAAGATCTCTACGCCACAATGCAGCGTCTTAAGGATGCGGGCTTCATTATCGAGATGGACGACTTCGGCTCGGGTTATTCCTCCCTTAACATGCTGCGTCAGGCGCCGGTGGACATCATAAAGATCGACCGCTACTTCATCGACAAAATCATGGCCACAAAGCGCGGACGCATCATAGTGGAAAATTCCGTTTCCATGTCCCGCCAGCTGGGGATGACCGTGGTGGCGGAAGGAGTTGAGACAAGGGAACAGGCGGAATTCTTAAAATCAATCAACTGCGACATCGCACAGGGCTATTATTATTCCAAGCCGGTTACCGTGACCGAATTTGAAAGAATGCTGTGAGGAGGCTGAAATGCTTTTTGTCCGACAGGAATTTTTAAAGGAAGGGATGCGGTTAGCCAAGCCGATCTACAACAAAAAAGGGGTTCTGCTCTATGACAGAAATTCCAAGCTTACCAGGCAGGGCATAGAAAGCGTACATAATTTCGGTCTTATCGGGCTGTATATTCTGGAGCCCGCGGAGCCCGTACCTCCGATGACAGAGGAGGATATGGAGTTTGAGCGCTTCTCCGTGGTTTCCACCTTTACCATTCAGGATGAGCTCACCGCCGTCCACAACGGAAAAAAGATTTCCGCCCTGGAAGGGCTCACTACCCAGATAGTCAAGCGGTATGGAAATCTGGATCACAAAATCAATTTCGTTCAGTCCTTAAGAAGCGTTGAGGATAAATATTTCAAGCATTCACTAAATGTGGCAATTCTTTGCGCCATGATCACCCATGTTTTAAACATTAGGCTCGCGGATCAGCACGACACCGTGCTGGCGGCCCTGATGCACTATATAGGCATGCTCGACATTCCCGACTCCATCCTGCAAAAGGGAGAAAATATCACTGACGCCGACCGTGAAACCATCTCTCTCTGCGAAAGCCGGGGCTTCAGCTATATTGAGGCCGCAACCATGCAGTATCCCAACGTCAAGCGGATTGCAGCCCAGAGCTATAAGGCTTTGGGTGACTTTAACCACGGACGGGAGCTTGAAAACGAAAAGAAATTTCATCCCGGGACAAGGGCTCTGATGGTGGCCAACACCTTTGACACAATTACCGCCATGAACGATTACAACGAGCCCAGCTCGGAGGTGTCGGCACTCCGCTTCCTCCTTGAGCATGAAAACGTCTTCGGCAAAGCGGAAATCGAAGCTCTGACAAAAAGCATATTTATCCTGGCGCCCGGCTGTTCTGTGGAGCTTAATACCGGTGAAAAAGCGCTTGTGCTTTCAGAAAACACCAGAAATGTGTTAAAGCCTGTTGTTCTCGGCTTTTCCTCAAATCAGGTAATTGACCTGGGCCAGGAGGTCATATTCGGTAACCTCTATATCAAGGATGTGATGAAGACTCTGGACAACCGCGTGGCTATTGACCATAACGCCCTTGCAGGCTTCGGCTCCATGGCTGGTGCCGCTCCCGCCGGAGAAGGCTCCTGATGCCGGATCTCGCGGCCTTTGTCAGGGAAGCCCGTGAAAAGCATGCTTCCGATATTCATTTCAGCGTGGGCGCCGTTCCGAAGCTTCGAATTCACGGCGAGCTCTTTCCCACCTCAAATCCCGTACTCAAGCCCTCCGATACCCTTGAGCTTTTAATCGGTTTTCTCTCTCACGAGCAGAGGGAACGCTTTGAAAAAAACGGAGAGATTGAGCTTTCCGTGTCTTTCGGAGAGCTGGGGCGCCTCAGGGTCAGCGCCTACAAACAACGGGGAAACATCACCATGGCCCTCCGGCTGGTAGATCAGGAAATTCCGAATATCAACCTCCTCCAGATTCCGGAAAAAGCCGTAGCGCTTACGGAGGAAAAAAAGGGGCTTGTTATCCTTTCCGGTCCGGCTGGCTCGGGAAAATCCTCTCTCACCGCGGCCTTTATTAACCGTATCAATGAGACCCGCTCCTGCAACATAATCACGCTGGAGGATCCGATAGAATTTCTCCATACCAACAAGCTTTCAAATATCAACCAGCGTGAAATCGGACTGGACTCCCAAAGCTACGAGGCTGCGCTGAAGAGCGCTCTCCGCGCCGACCCCGATGTGCTTGTGGTCAGCCGGATCACGTCCTGTAATGAGCTGTCCCTCATCCTGACCGCGGTGGAAGCCGGAAGGCTCTGTCTCCTTTCCCTCCTGACTCCCTCCGTCACGGAAACCTTAAGCACTCTTACGGATTCTTTTCCGGCAGAAGAAAGGACAATTGCTGCCTATCGCCTCTCCGACGCCCTTAAATGCGTGCTTTCAAGACAGCTTCTGCACCCGTCCGAGGGTGAAAGCGTTCCGGCATACGAGGTGCTTTTTAATTCCTCTACCGTCCGGGAGGCGATCCGTTCCGGAGAGTTTAAGAAGCTCAAGGGTATCATGCACGAAAGCCGGGACGAGGGCATGATGACGATGGAAGATTCCTTGACAGAGCTGGTTACGGCTGGTAAAATCAATATTGCTCAGGCGCTGGAAGCGGCCGGCAATCCTGAAGAGCTGTCTGAAATTCTGAATATCTGATTTCGTTTCTTTTTTCAATTCAGCTTCTTTATTTCAGGTTTTTAACTTCATATCTTTTATTCCTGTCTTGGAAAGGGGGAACTATGTTCACTTCTGTCATGAGCGCGACGATTTTCGGGATCGACGCCCGTCTTGTCAGCACGGAAACGGATCTGTCTGATGGCGGGCTTCCGGTTTTTGAAATGGTCGGCTTTCTGGGAAGCGAGGTACGGGAATCCAAAGAACGGATACGTACCGCGCTTAAAAACAGCGGCTTTATCCTGCCGCCAAAACGTATAACCGTCAATCTCTCACCTGCGGACATGCGGAAAAGCGGAACCTCCTTTGATCTGGCCGTAGCCCTGTCCCTTATCTCCGCCATGGGCGTCATCCCGTCCGAAGCTCTTAAAAACACGGTTATAGCCGGGGAGCTTTCCCTTTCCGGCAATGTCCTTAAAATCAGCGGAGTGCTTTCCATGGCTCTGCAGGCCCGAGACCGGGGAATACGCCGGTTTATTCTGCCCTCTGAAAACGCCGCGGAAGGCTCGGCGGTAAAGGGTATTGAAATCATCGGTGTTTCCTCCGTGACGGAGGCGGTGGAATTTCTGAACGGTACAAAGCAGATTGCTCCGACTGAATATCATGAGGACAGGTCCGCTCCCGTCCGGGAGTACGATGTGGATTTCGCTGATGTGGGCGGGCAGACAATGGCCCGGCGGGCAGTGGAGGTCGCGGTCAGCGGTTCCCATAACCTTCTGCTTATAGGTCCTCCCGGAAGCGGAAAAACCATGATCGCCAGACGTATTCCGACTATTATGCCGCCCCTTACCGAACGGGAAAGCCTTGAGCTTACAAGGATGTACAGCGCGGCAGGCCTCCTTCGGAGCGCCGATCCCCTTCGTCTGCGTCCCTTTGTTAACGCCCACCATACCGCTACTCCCCAGGCTCTCGCAGGCGGAGGCTCTGTGCCGGGGCCCGGACTCTGTTCCCTCGCCCTCTACGGAACCCTGTTTCTGGACGAACTTCCGGAGTTTTCAAGGCCCGCTCTGGAGGTTCTGCGGGAGCCGCTGGAGGATAAAAAGATCAGCATCGCCCGGGCGAGCTGGAAAGTAACTTTTCCCGCGGATTTTCTTCTTTGCGCTGCTATGAACCCTTGCAAGTGCGGCTTCTATCCCGACCGGACAAGGTGCAGGTGTACCACTCCCGAGATCAGGCGCTACCTCTCCCGGGTCAGCCGTCCTCTCCTTGACCGGATAGATATTTCCTGCGAATCGGAGGAAATAGGCTTCAGGGAGCTTTCTGAGGGAAGCGGGGGCGGAGCGGAATCATCGGAAGCAATCCGCGCCCGGGTGGCGGATGCATTTGAAATCCAGCGGAAACGTTTTTCCGAAACACCGCTGCGCTTCAACTCGGAAATCTCCGGCAGGAACATCCGGGAGTTCTGTGTCATAGGCGAGCGTGAGGAACGCCTCCTGGAAGAAGCCTTCCGCGAAATGAACCTTAGCGCCAGAGGGTATCACAGGATATTAAAGGTGGCCCGCACCATAGCCGACCTGGAGCATTCCGACCGCATAGGCTGCAGGCATTTAAGCGAGGCCATAAGCTACAGAAGCATAGACGGGAGGTACTGGAATGGGGATTGAATATCTTCCCGCCTTTGACAGACGCTTTCCGGAAAAGCTGCTGACCATTCCGAACCCGCCCAGCGGAATATACTTTGAGGGGAAGCTCCCTGACCCGGATAAACCCTCCGTTGCCATCATCGGCGCCAGGGTCTGCAGTGAATACGGCCGGGGAGCGGCGGAATATTTCGCAAAAACCCTCGCCGAAAACGGAATACAGATAATCAGCGGAATGGCACGCGGCATCGACGGCATCGGCCAGAGAAGCGCGATTATGTCGGGCGGGGAAACCTTCGGAGTCCTCGGCTGCGGTATTGACGTGATCTATCCGGAAGAAAACCGGGAGCTTTTTAAGCAGGTCATACAACACGGCGGGCTGATTTCCGAATATCCCCCCGGCGAGAGCGGACGCCCCGCCTATTTTTCGCAGAGGAACCGGATTATATCCGGCCTTTCGGATCTGGTGCTTGTGCTGGAGGCAAGACTTCATTCAGGCACTGCCATAACCGTAAGACATGCTCTGGAGCAGGGAAAGGATGTCTTCGCAATGCCCGGAAGAATCACCGACCCCTTAAGCGTGGGATGCAACACCCTTATCAGGGACGGGGCCGGTATAGCCCTTTCCCCGGAGGAAATACTGGAAGCGCTGGGAATAAAGCAGAGAAAAAAAAAGACAGCCCGGGGCAAGGCTGCAGCAGGCTTTTCCGGAAGCGAAGCTATGGTTTTACGGGCTCTGGATTTTAAACCTCTTTCCTTCGGGGAGGTGCTCGAAAAAACCGCTTTAACTCCCTCCGAGCTTACGGAGACCCTGCTTTCCCTGCAGCTGGCAGGGGCCGCGAAGGAAACAGGCCGCGGCTATTATATAAAAAAATGCGTAATTCCGGAAGAACAGGAGCTTACCACTTCTTTTTAAAGAAGGTGGCAAGCTTTTCCAGAAGAGTTTTTTTGTCTATCGTCTTTAACAGATAATCCACAGGGCTTAAGCCGACCACCGACAGGACGCTTTCCCTGTCTCCGTGTCCCGTAAGAAACATGACGGGTATCTGTCCCGTGTCCGAATCGTTTTTCAGCATCGAGAGCACCTGGGGACCGTTGGCTATGGGCATCTCATAGTCCAGAAGGATTAAATCCGCCTTATTCTTTGCAAGATAGCTTATGGCCTGGACACCGTTGGAAGCCATGCCCACATGGTAACTCCCTTTAAGCCATTCATATACCGTTCTCATATAGGTTATATCATCATCCACGATAAGAACGGTTTTCCGGCGCTTTTCCCCGGTATTGTCATCCAGATAGGCCGTGACCCTCTTCACAAGACTGTCAATGTTGAGCGGACGTTTAAACCATTCGGTAACGGACTGCTCGGGTATGGTCTTTATCAGAAATTCATATTCCGAATTCTCTCCTATCAGAATAAGGCCCAGCTCCTTATCGACAACGAGGTCTTTAAGATATACCAGCGTCTCCGGTATGGTTTCAAGCTCCTCGCTCATGAACAGTATCACGAGAGCGGCCTTATCTGCAACGGCCTCAATATCCTTTATCCTGGCATGTGTGAAAACAGACGGAATATCGACCCCCTCAAGCCTGGTAATAAGGCTCTGGGCAAGAAAGCTTTCCGCTACGCCTGTGATAACTATCTTCGCATCCGTTTTGTTGTCCACCTCAGTTTTCTCCTTCTTCGCACCTTATATCATCTTAGGTCAATCTTTCAGCCTTGTCAAACCGGCTGATCAGTATTTCCATTGCGAAAATTATAAGGGACACCGTTCCCGCAAGAGCCGGAAGATAAAGCGAATATCCGAAAGAATCATAAAGAAGCTTAAGAGGTCCCGGCACGGGGCTTAATAGAAACCAGTAATTGCAGGAAAAATGTCTGTCAAAAAGATATACCGGCACAGCCAGAACAAGCAGAAACAGAATGCATTTCCAGACGCTTTTAAATCCGGGCCGTGCTTCTCCGGTAAAAAGAATACAGACCGGAAGAATCACCTGGAGAGTGTGCCATATAAAGCTTGAAAGGCTTAAGACGCTTAAGAGCGGATACATTGTCCAATCCGGAAAGAGGATTGCTCCCAGCGCCGCAGGGAGAAGAACCAGACAGCTGAAGTCTCCGAGGAAGTTTTTAACCTTTCCCGGTTTCAAAAACACATACAGGGGATAGAGAAACACTGACAGACTGCAAAGATGCAGGGGCAGATACCCGATGCCGAAAGAACCCTGACGGATAAGAAAGATAATCTTCAGAATCTCAACAGCCGGAAGCAGGAGCGCTGTCGCACGCAGGAGCCGGGTTCTCCCTGAGCCTGTACAGATTTTAACGGCTGATGCCGTCACGATGATTATTACGACGATAACCGTCAGATGAGCCCTTCCGAAAAGCTCAAAGCCTTCCCCCTTCAAACCCTGACTCCTGACCGGTTATTGCAGAATAACTATGTTAAAACACTTCGGATCCTTGGCCAGATCCAGAATTCTTCTGTCTTTTGTCATAACAACCGGGCGCAGAACCGAAGAGCTTCTGTTCTTTATAACATGTGCTTTTTCGCCGGTTGACAGCAGAACATCCGTGCCCACGGGATAGACAATAACATATTTTAAAAAGGTTTCGACAATTCTGATATCAAACATCCTGTTGCAGTTGCCCATCAGAAATTCTATCGCTTCGGTATGTTTGAAGCCTGACTTGTACACCCGCTTTTTTATCAGGGCATCATACACGTCCACAACATGCAGAATCCGCCCGAACATAGGTATTTCCTCTCCGACAAGACCGTTAGGATAACCGCCTCCGTCCCAGTTTTCATGGTGGGACATAATGCCCGATCTTACAAAGGAAGAAATGTCTGCCCGGTTGTAGAGCATATCATAGCCGATCTTCGGATGGCTTTCAATAATGATCTTTTCTTCATCGGTAAGCTCGCCGACCTTATTCAGAATCGTAAGGGGAATACCCTGCTTTCCTATATCGTGAAGAGCTCCGGCAACCGCAAGATCGGAAAGCATCCGCGTATTCATCCCGAGACCGACACCGCAGGTTGTCGCAAGCACACAGACATCTATAGAGTGACTGTAGGTATCATGATCAAACGTATCAAGCGTCGTTAAGTCAACCATGATTTCATTCTGAGCGAGTATACTGTCTACTATCCTGTTGGTCATATATATGACCTGATCTATATTGAAGGATTGAAGACTGTTTATCGCTTCGCGTCTGAGCTCATCATCGATGATCTGATTAAGCTCCTC
>JAILBQ010000043.1 GCA_024680815.1 Lachnospiraceae bacterium
CTGATGAGGGAGGTGAAGATTATTGAGGGATAGGCAATATTAAAGGTGGGGCTTACGCCGTACTTGGTATATGATTCATTTGAATTAACACCTTCAAAATCCCCATTTACGTTCACTGAGGCCACTGTCACATCATCGCGATAATAATTCGACCGAAGCCACCATCTACTATTCCCTTTTATCAAGTTATCTTTATCCTCAAAACCATATGAGTAACCATTTTGCTTTCTTGTAGCTTCCTTGAAATCCAGAATAAATATCTTCTCTCCCGTAAGCGGAACAAAGGCATAATAATTCTCCCCCGAACCGTCATTTAAAGGACTCGGCTTAACGCTCTTTGCTATGGCCGCTCTTTCAGCCTCAGTAAAGACACCTGAGTTATCCAGAAATTCATCTCCGTTAAGCCAGGCTTTTAAGGTGCTGTCTGCCCATACATTCGGTTTATCATTCTCATCCTCATCATCATCAAACATCATTTTTGTAAGGATCGTGACGCAGTCAAGCAGCACTGAAGTGCCCCCGAATTCTGTCGCGCCGGAATCCAGCACACGGTATTTAACCGGCTTGAACGGCTGTCCGTTATCGCCATATGCCCCGTAATAGACATAATTCCTGTAATTTCCGCCGCCGTAGTCTTTTATGGTATCGCGGGCAGCAAGCCCCGCGATGGCCTTCGTGTCTCCTCTCAGGGCGTCTGGCGAAGGCCCTCCGGCTTCCGCCTCCTCCGGTTCTTCCCCGGCAGCCTTTCCGGCTTCTTCTATGGCAGCTGTATCCTCCGCCTGAATCTCTTCCGGCTGCAGTTCCTCTCCTGCGGCCTCCTCCGCCGGTATTTCCGCGGCTTCCTCCTCCGGAGTCCCACCATTTTCCGGATCTGCTGCTGCTTCTTCTACAGCTTCTTCCACAGCTTTTTCCGCCGCTTCCGCGTTTTCCGCTCCTGCCGCTTCTTCTGCCGTTTCTTCACCCGCGGCAGCTTCGCCGGCTTCGACTTTTTCCGATACGGTCTCCGCCGTCGGGTTCACTGTCTCCGCGGCAAAGGCCCTAATCCCCATGGGATTCATCCCTCCCGATAAGAGAGCCACTGTAAGTATGAACGATAACAACCTGGTCTTCCTCATTTCCTCACTCCTCTTATATCAAACCGCTTTCAGTATATAAAGCGCATATTAAACAGCATAGTCTTCATTATACAGAAAGCGGCTCTCTTTTTCAAACATGTCAAAAGACATGGGACAGCTGCGCTATCTGAGCAAAAACACCATATAATACGGAACAGTCAGCTTTACACCTTCCTGTCCGACATTGGCGGCGCTCAGCTTTATGCATCTTTTTACACCGTAATGTTCCCTGTTCTTAAGAATGGTATTAGCGGATTTAGCATTTCCGGATGTTGCTTTAACTTCAACAAGTGATACTTCGGAATCAAAAACCGTTATAAAATCAATTTCCAATCCGCTGTCCTTATGGTAGTAATATAACTGTTTTCCTGTTTTAGAAAACGCATCTACAACAATATTCTCATAAACAGCGCCTTTATACATTCCCAGATCTCCACTGAGTATCTTTCCCGCGCTTCCCTCCTCAAGCATCGCCACAAATAAGCCGCTGTCCTGCATATATATTTTGAAAATGTTATCAGTTTTATTTCCTTCAAGTGGTAAACTCAGATTTGAAAGGTTATAACAAATGTTGATTATTCCGGCATCATACAGCCATTGTATCGCTGCCTGATAGTTTTCAGACCTTCCCTTTTTCTCAAGGATTGAATAAGTAAATTTCTTATTCTCTTTCGCCAGCTGTGATGGAATTGAATCAAAGACTCTGTTTATTCGTCCTAAGAGTGTCAAATCGGTTTCTTCTTTTTCATTTTCATCCAGATGCTTACCGAAATCATCCTTGAATTCTTCAAGAATATCTGTCTGTTCCTCATGAACAACGTTCATGTCATTTGTTGCAAGAAAACGATCAACTACATACGGCATCCCTCCGACACAAATATATTCGCGGAACAAGCGAAGCATTGAGGTATGAATGGTTTCCGATACCGCCTTGCGTTTGATAAAACAATTCCGTATTTCTGCCAGAACATCTTCGCTTATCCCCCTTGCCCAAAGGAATTCCTCAAAATCCATCGGCTTCATATACAGGATATGTTCAAATCCCGTCGGTACCCCGCGATTCTTTTTTCGGTTATATCCCTTTATTCCCAACAGTGAGCCCGTACAGATAATATCGTACCGCCCATCCAGCATAAATGCCTTTAAGCTGGCTCTGGCATCGGCACATTCCTGAATTTCATCAAAAATAATAATCGTCTTTCCTGGAACAAAATGAATTCCCGGAATAATCGCGGAAAGATCCAGGATCATCCGATCCACTATGAAGTCGCTATTAAATACTTTCCTCGCCGATTCATTATCCTTAAAATTTATATAGACAACATTTTCATAGTTTGCATCTGCAAAAGCTCTGACAATAAAGGTTTTCCCGATTTGACGCATGCCTTTTATAACCAATGCTTTCTTTTTCCCTGTACTGTTTTTCCATTTTATTATGTCTTCTGTTATTTTGCGTCTGAACATTCTGATATTCCCTCCAATTTATTATTATACACTTTCAGGAACGAGTTTCAACGCATTTGGCGCACTTTTCCAAACGAGTTTTAATGCACTCGACGCACTTTTCCAAACGAGTTTTAACAAAAAACCTCCGATTCAGAAGGAGAACCGGAGGTTTATATATGCGGTCGGTTCGACGGGCGCAGCGCAATACTTTTTACTTTGATTGAAAGTGCGGATCGCTTCGTTGCTTCGCAACTCCCGCGATCCTGATGTGTATTCGGAAATCGCTCCGCTCTCTTCGTTCGCGTAGCTTTTTTCCTCATACACATCGATTGCGCTATGCCCGCTCGAGCCCGACCGCAAGCGGTCGGCTCGACGGGCGCAGCGCAATACTTTCAATCTATGTAGTAGTCCTTATTCTCATTGAAGTTTGAGATCACGTAGATCGTGCAGCCATCGTCCTTATAGATGTATTCCCAGTCCTTTGCGTCCGGATGGCCGTAGGTGGAAATCCCGTTCTGTTTCGGCGATATGGGGTCGTTCACGCGGATATGCCGGTCTCCCAGCTCCTCGCCGCACTCCCCGCAAAGATAGTGCACGTGATATTCCTTATAGAAGCAGGCTATGATATCCCTGTCGGTGGTCACATTGGTCCAGGAGCCCTCCCAGCCGATGAACTCCAGCCCGTCGATGCAGGGATCAGCCGGCTGCACGAGGGTTGCGCCGTAGGGCACAACGTCCGTGAACCACAGCTCCCCGGTGGAGCCGTTGTACCACTTGACCACACAGGTCTTTCCGGGAACGCCGACCGGATTTAACTGAATTGACTGCTCCGCCGTCAGCGCCGCGGGCTTGTCCATTATAGTGGGAAGCTTTTTCGATTCGGCCGTCTCCTTCGGAATCGTGTCCGCGTTCGCGGTGGAATAGCTTAAGATGCCGGTGGGCAGATGGTGATAGACATTGCAGACGTCCACGGACTGTCCTTCACTTCCTGTGGGAAGATATACAGCGTAAACGATCGTATCCTGCTGGACGTTAAGAAGCGATTTGTCCCAGCCGCAGAAGGCGTAGCCCGGGATGTTTATATCCGTCGGGCCGCTGTACACGGCGGAATAGCCCTGAGGCACAACAACCTGATAATTTCCCTTTGCGGTCACAAAGGTTACCGTTACATCCGCGGCAAACACAGCCACGGAAAACATCAATACACCCAGAGCGGAAACGGCAAGCGCGGCCAGGCTTTTCCCAAAGATTTTTTTCACGGCGATCCCCCTTCTCTCCTTAAAAGTCGACTGCTTCGTGCTTCGCACTCCCGCAGCCGCTTTCAAATTATGTCAACACTTAAAACCATTTTAATGGGTTTTTTACCGCTTTGCAACTACAAGATGTATTATGTAACCTTGAACAAAAGCGGTATATCTTGGGTTTTCGCCTGAACAGGAAAATTTTTATGTAAGCTTCACCTCGCCCACAGGCCGATCGTGCTCTTCACATCCTCCTTGACATAGCCCTCCTCCCGGACCTCGGTGTCAAAGGCGTCCCCGTATTCAAAGGGTACAAAGGAACGCATGAGTATCCACATGATTCTGGTTTTTCTGGCCTCCCTCATCTCGTGGAGCATATTGATCCCCAGAATGTTCAGATAGGCCTCCAGTCCGGTGTAGTGCTGGGCATAATATTTATTCATCAATACGTCCAGATAAATGGAGCCGTCCATGCCGTTGATGAAATAGTATATTCCCCGTTTGAGGATCGGAAAGCTCTCGAGAAACTCCGGCACGCATTTCTGCATATCCTCCTCCAGAATGGAAAGCATCTTTTCATCGCCGTTCACCAGCTTCTCCAGCGCCTGCCAGCCTTCCCTCTTGGCCACTATGGAAATGCAGAGCAGGGATTTCATAGTTGAAAAAATCTTCCCGCTGTGCTCCTCATATATCCCTTTTGAGGCTGCAATCACCTCTCTCGTTGCTATCCGAAGTTCGGTCATATTTCCTTCTTCCGACATCTCTCCTCCTTCGGCGTTTATTCGCCCTGACCTTTATATAGTATACCCTGCCGGAAAAAAACACAACCTCTTGTGGTTTTATTTTTCGTTTGTTTTTCCGTCATCAGAAATCGGCGACTGTCGACCTTCTGACAACAAGCCTTCCCTCCATTTTGATTTCTTCGGGAGGATATTCCTCTCCGGAATTCACCGTTTCCTCAATCCGCTTAAACAGAACCTCGGCCGCCCTGGTTCCCGCGTGCCTTTTCTGTATATGAACGGTGGAAATGGGCGGATTGATAACTCCCGAAACAAACACATCATCGTATCCGATCACTTTCACATCGGCCGGTATTCTTTTTCCTGCTTCCTGCAGCTTCATTATCGCACCTATGGCAGTCTGATCATTGGCGCAGAATACCCCGTCAATATCGGGAAGCCTTTCCAGCAGTTCCTCCATTCCCTTATATCCGCTGCTGTGCGTGTAATCGCCCTCCACCGTGCCGTCGAAGCCGCCCATATTGTTTTCCTTCAGACAGTCCTCGTAGCCCTTTATCCTCTCTTTGGCCACAAACAGGGTTTTCGGACCCGAAATATGCCCTATTTTTCTGCATCCGCAGTCGATAAGATGACTGACCGCCATTTTTGCGTTCGCATAGCCGTCAAAGTATACCGAATCTATTCCTGCGCTTGCGAAATTGCGTTCAAGACTGACCAGGGGGGTTTTTTTGTACTGATTTGCCATTCTTTTTATGCTTTCAAAATAGGTATTCGTATACCGGGCCGAAACCGTTGATACAAAGATTACCCCGTCAACCCTGTTGTTAAAAAGCTTGCGGAACAGCTCCTTTTCCCGTTCCACCGCATGACTGTCCCCTCTTGTTCCGTGGGCATCACAGATCACAAGCTGGTAGCCCTTTTGCTCGGCAACCTCGCTGATTCCTCTTATGACATAAGGGTAAAACAGACCGCAGAAGTCCTCGGTGATCACACCGATCATTCCCGTGGTTCTGCTTTTCATGCTGCGGGCAACGGGGTTCACCTTATAATCCAGCTGCTTTACGGCTTCCTCTACTTTTTTCGTAAGCTCGGGACTTACGTATTTTTTCCTGTTCAGCACATTGGAAACCGTTGATATGGATACGCCTGCAGCTTTTGCCACTTCCTTTATGCCATTCATCCTGATCCTCCACGCCGGAGCTTTTATTTCTTAACGCAAAACGTACCGGTAAAAGCCCTGTCAGAACTCTTACCGGCACGCCGGCGGCTTATTAATATTAACAATCTTTTTTCAGTATAGTCTGTCCCCGGAAAAAAAGCAAGGCCGCACACTTTTCACCGGGTTTTGTGGTTACGATGCTGCTTTATTCTTCCTTTCCCGGAACACCGGGGCAGTTCGGTCCGAAGTGTTTTAACATAACCAGAGGTTCCACCTTGCTGGTATTCGTTACGGTGACTCCTCTCGTTGCTGCCTGCTCTGACACGAAAAATTCATCCGTGCTCTGCTGTCCGAACCGGAGCAGTGTCGGGGACTCGGCATCGAACACTCCGAATTTTCCCCTGCCCTGAATCACAATGCAGCCGTAGGCCGCTCCGTCCTTAATCACAGCGCTCTGCCCCGGATTTACCGTAAGCTCCTTCGCGGCAATATAAGGATTTCCGTAAGCAATGAAGGACTGGGAATATGCCTTCTCCTCCGTTTCCTTTACCGGAGGACGGAAGTAATGCTTCCTGTAATTGGGGTCGATGTTTTTCTCCCAGTCAAGAAGAGAAAAGATGTAATCCACATCACCCTTTTTATCTTCCGGGCACTCCTCATCCAACATTTCAGGAGGATATATTTCTCCCGAAACAATGTTTTCGTATACGGAATTCACGTCGGAATTCCACTGGGGCTCGTAGGTCAAGACCGATGCAGGCGCGTGAATGACGCCCGCCGGGGTGTACCACCCCGTACCCAGTTCCACTCTGTAAGCTCTCGACAATTCCGTTATACGGGTATCGTCTTCGGCAAACCTCTTAATCCTGTCCTTTATTTCCTGCGGATCCACGTCGGGATCAAAGCCGAAATATGTATAATTACACTCCCCGAAATAATTATTCAGCTGTTTGGGAAAGAAATAATGTTCAGGTTTTCCAAGCTTGCCGACCCGCTCCGCCGCTTCAAACGTCAGATGCAGGTGATGGAAAAGAGGGTTTTCATTATCAAAGAATTTCGAATACATCGGCCACCCATGATATTTTTCCATGAGTTCTTTTCCGACAAGCTCCTCTCCCAGAACCTTCACCGCGTCGCGCAGGGCGAATTTCCGGTCTGCATCATAACCTGTGCAGACGTAGCTTAAACCTTCGTCCGCCTTTGCCTTTTCCCCGTTCTGCGCCGCAATTGTCGAAGCAAACCACCTTTCGGTTATCGAGCCTCTTTCCATTCCGAATACAAAGTAGTCATCGGGATGCAGCTTGAGCCTGTGACCGGCCTTTCCGAACCTGCGGGGAACAAACGCGGGAAACAGACGAAATACCCCTTCTCCCTTTTTGAAGGTGGAGCGGATGGTATCCTCATCGTTTACCGCATCTTTAACCACAAGATTTCCCGTTTTTTTCGCTTCCGCCAGAGTTTCGTCCAGCATTGCGGAATTCTTATCAATTAACTCTAACTCATTCATACTTTTGCACCTCATCAGAAAAACGTTTTTCCCGACCCCGTAATTTCAACAGACCCCTTTCTGCAAAACTATATTGGCATATCTTGACGTATCGCCGGTCTGAACAATGGCGTACGCGCTTTCCGCATATTCGTAGAACGGAAGCCTGTCAAGGTATTCAAAATCGGTAAACACTTTTTCCTCATCGTGTCTGATAATAATATCCCTGTATGTTTCCCATATCTCAGGAACCGGCTCGCTGGAGAGGTTCCGCATCAGCTTCACCGGATAATCCACAAAACCGTCCAGAGGGAAAAGCGACAGGATCGCATCCAGAAGTTCGGGAATCAGAATGCCGTCCGCCCGGATGAGCTCTCTTGCATGGGCCGATCCCGGAAAATTCGCGTCCGCAAGTATCAAGACGTCGGAGTGTCCCATAGACATCATGGTAAACATCAGTTCAGGGGAAATTATATTGGGTATTTTTTTCAGCATGCCATTTCTCCAGACATATCCGTTCGGGAATCAAACGATGCCATAATTACTCAGCAACCATAATCACGTCGATCGGGATTCTGGAATCAACTGCTTCGCCGTTCATGTATTTCACGGCAGTTTCCACTGCTGTTTCACCCATAAGAACCGTCTGCTGCTCAACGGTGAAGAGCATTCTTCCGTCCTTTACGGCCGCCCTTGCGTCGTCGCCCGCATCAAAGCCGGTAACCAGAATATCCTGTCCGGGCTTCTTTCCTGCGGCGTCACAGGCTTCGAGAGCGCCGAGAGCCATCTCGTCATTGGCGGAAAGGATTCCCTCGATCTCGGGATGTGCCTGCAGAATGTTTTCGGTAACCGTCAGACCTTCGGATCTGTCATAATTGGCAGTCTGGGATGCAACAATATCCACATGTCCGTCAATGGCGTTGTGGAAGCCCTGCTGCCTTTCAATCGCGCTGGAAGCACCCGGAACTCCCTCCAGGATAGCGACCTTCGCGCCTTCGCCGACGGCATCGAGAAATGCTTTTCCGGCTGCTTCGCCGGCTGCCACGTTATCGGTGCCGATGAAGGTATCCTGCAGCTCGCCGTCCACATAACGGTCAACCGCCACAACCTTGATGCCGGCTGCCTGCACGTCCTTGATGGTGGGTACGATGGATGCCGAATCCGCGGGGTTCACGATAAGAACCTTGACGTTCTTGGAAATAAGATCCTCGATGTCCGTTGTCTGCTTTGCTGTGTCATTGCCGGCATCCACAATGGTCAGGTCCACACCGAGCTCCGCGGCCTTTGCCTCGGCTCCTTCAGCCATCGAGACAAAGAACGGGTTGTTCATGGTGGAAATGGAGAAGCCTATCGCGCCGAGCTCGCCACCGCCTGCTTCCTCTGCCGCCGGGGCTTCTTCCGCCGCCGGGGCTTCTTCCGCCGCCGGAGCTTCCGCAGTCTCCGCTGCCGGTTCAGTCGCCGGAGCGCTCTCCACAGCAGCAGCTCCCGTGCATCCCGTCAGGGTCAGCACAAGCATTCCCGCCATCAGTGTTCTGAAGATTCTGTTTTTCATTTTGTTCCTCCTTATTAATGTATTGTAAAGTTACAATGAGTTACCGTTTTAAATGGAAATCACCTGTTTTTATCCGACAGGACCGCCACCAGGATGACTATTCCCTTAACCACATCCTGCCAGTACGAGGAAACCCCGAGGATGTTGAGTCCGTTATTCAGTACCGCAATAATGAGGACGCCGATAAGTGTTCCTGTGACCTTCCCTCTTCCGCCGCTCATGCTTGTGCCGCCGAGGGCAACCGCCGCGATGGCATCCATTTCAAAACCCTCACCCAGAGTGGGCTGGGCCGAGCCCAGACGGGACAGGAGCACAAGGCCGGCAACCGAGGCCATAAGCCCGGAGACACTGTATATCAGCAGCTTTACCTTGCCGCTGTTGATTCCAACCAGCTTTGCGCAGGCTTCATTGGAGCCTACCGCATACACCTTTCTTCCGGCCGTGGTTTTGTTCAGCACGATGAAATACACCACAAACACCAGCAAAAACATGATCGCCGGGAAGGGAATCGGCCCTATGCTTCCTCTTCCGAAAAATTCCAGAACTCCTGCTCCGGTGAAATCCTCACTCGTAATATTTGAAATCGGTTTTCCACCGGTATAAATCAGTGTCACGCCGCGGTAGACGGTCATTGCCACAAGAGTCGCAATAAAAGGCTGAAGTCTTCCCTTTGTTATGAGAACTCCCGATACCGACCCCAGGCAGAAGCCTATACCGAGAGTAAGAAGCATGGCCAGGGGGACAGGTATGCCGGCAGTTATCATCCCCGCGCAGAAGGCCGCGGTCACGGCCAGAGTAGAACCTACCGACAGATCTATTCCCCCCGTCAGGATCACCATTGTCATTCCGAAGGCAATAAAGCCGTTTATGGAGGATTGCCGCAGCAGCGACAGGAAATTGCTGATTGACCTGAATTCAGGGCTTATGATGCCTATAACCACCACCAGAAAAATCAGGGCTATTAATGAACCGTAATCCTGGATGTAGCTCAGAAATTCCGCCTTGTTTCCGGCTTTTTTGACCGCAGTATTATTTTCCATTTAATTTCCTTTCTGCCGCTACTTCCGCGGCATGCAAGAACAAAATCAGTTTTTCCCGAGGCTTCCGCCCGTCGCAAGGGTCATGATTTTTTCCTCATCCAGCTCGTTCCTGTCAAGCTCTCCGCTTAAATGTCCTTCGTGTATGACTATGATCCTGTCGCTCATACCGATGAGCTCCGGCAGCTCGGACGAAATCATAAGCACCGCCACTCCGTTCCCTGCCAGCTCGTTGATAATGTTATATATCTCTTCCTTGGCTCCGACATCCACTCCGCGTGTAGGCTCGTCCAGAATCAGTATTCTCGGATTTCTTAAGATCCATTTTGCCAGTACCACCTTCTGCTGGTTGCCGCCGCTTAAGTCCCCGCTTTTCGTTTCTTCGCTGAAGCACTTGATGTCAAATTTGCCAATTGCTTCCTCACAAAGCTTTTTCTCTTTCGGTCTTTCTATCATTCCGCTGCCGGAAATGCTTTCCAGATTAGCCAGGCCGAGATTTTCCCTGATGCTTTTATCCAGCATCAGGCCCTCAATTTTCCTGTCCTCCGTTATATATCCGATGCCGAGGCTGATGGCATCCCCCGGCTTTTTTATTTTCACTTCCTTTCCGTCCACAAGAATTTTTCCGGAATCAAAGGGAACACTCCCGAAAACAGACTGCATGATCTCCGTCCGTCCCGCTCCCATCAGTCCCGCAACACCGAGAACCTCACCCTTATGTACCTTAAAGGAAATATCCTGAAAAACCTTTCCGAAGGTGAGCCCCTGTATCTCGAACACGGTCTCACCGATTTCCACGTTGCGCTCGGGAAATCTGTTGCTTAAATCTCTCCCGATCATCATCCGGATAAGTTCGTCCATATTCGTGTTCGAAATATCCCTGGTTCCCATGTATTCCCCGTCCCGCATGACAGTTACCCTGTCGCAGATTTCGAATATTTCTTCCATGCGGTGGGATATATATATTATCGATACGCCCTTTTTCTTTAAATCCTGTATAACGCGGAACAGTGTAGCAGTCTCCGCCTCCGTCAGCGCAGCCGTGGGCTCGTCCATTATCATGACCTTCGCGTCTGCCATAAGGGCCTTGCAAATCTCAATCATCTGCTGCTGTCCTACGGAAAGCTTATTCATAACCGTTGTCGGGGAAATAGAAACACCAAGGGCAGAGAGAGCTTCCGATGCTTTTTTCTGCATGGCTTTGGAGTCGCAAAGACCGAAACGGTTCTTTATCTCCTTATTCATGAAGAGGTTTGCTTCCACGGTAAGGTCATACATCACGTTTAATTCCTGATAAATAAACACGATGCCGTTCTCTTCCGCTTCCTGGGGACTCCTGTAGGATACCTCCTGTCCGTCCACATAGATGTTCCCGCCGTCCTTCGTGTATACTCCCGTAAGAATCTTCATAAGAGTGGATTTTCCGGCGCCGTTTTCGCCGCAAAGAGCATGAACCTCGCCGCTTTTCAACTCGATTTCGGCCTTACATAAAACCTGGTTCACTCCGAAAGACTTGTTGATATTTTTCATTAATATCTGCATATAGTACCCCCCGGCCTTTTAAACCCCGGACTCAGAAAAACGTTTTTCTGAATGACAGAATCATAATATGCCCACCCGGGAGTCCTGTCAACAGAAAAACGTTTTTTTAACGATTTCTTTATTAATTTTGAGCATTATGAATAATTATCGCTGACGTGTTTTGTGAGACATGC
>JAILBQ010000094.1 GCA_024680815.1 Lachnospiraceae bacterium
TGACTCATCTATCAGTTTATTCCGCAAAAGCTCCGCGGCAGCTTCTATAACTCCCGTACCGCAGATACCAACCGCCTTTTCAGTGTCGCCTATTGTCTTTATTTCGGCGGTGCCGTTTTCGATATGTACACGGGCTATAGCACCCCTGACACTGCCCACTCCCCATTTTATATTACCGCCTTCAAAAGCCGGTCCGGCAGCCGTGGAAGTAACCATGAGCCTGTCTTTATTCCCTATGGCCATTTCGCCGTTAGTGCCTAAATCAATAAGCGCACAGATTTTTTCGCTTTCATGGAAACCGCAGCTGAACAGCCCTGAAACTATGTCGGCGCCTGCAAAAGCGGAATTTCCGGGAAGCAATACCGTCTTAATTTCTTTAAGCTCCCCGGGTAAATCCTTTGCTGCCGAAAGCACCTCTCCCAGTTTTCTGTCTTCGAGCTCCGTTTTAAAAGGGGTAAACGGATAAACCCCCAAACCTTCCGCGGGATAGCCCATTAAAAGATGGAGCATTGTAGTGTTGCCTGCCACGGCAATCATTTGAAGCGCATCTGGGATTATCGGATTATTTTCAAGAAGCGTCTGTATTCCCCGGAGGAGATCAGTACATATAAGCTCCCTGAGCTTATCCGCCTTACCCTTTCCCGCAGCCTCTATACGGGTTATCACGTCAGCCCCCAGAGACCGCTGATGGTTTATGGCGGTATATGTATCCAGAATCTCTCCGCTCTCAGTATCTGTGAGAGACAGGGCAAGAGTAGTGGTTCCTATATCTATGGCTATCCCTGTTTTTTCTGTCCGTTTGCCGGAATCCGTATTCCCGCCCTGTTTACTTTCCGGGCCTAAGGAAACCATATTATCCTCTGAGGGTTGTACTGTTTCTATCCTGCAGTTTCCGGTAACAGCGGCAGTACACGCAAGCCGCATCCCGCCGGCAAGCTCCTCTTCCGAAAAAAATCTCCTGTCGCTGCCGCTTATTTTCAGGTCACCCTCCAAAAGCTTCACCGCACATTTTCCGCACCGTCCGGAGCCTCCGCAAATTGCGCTGAGAGGTATTCTGTTTTCCTGCAGCAGCTCCAAAAGGTTGCTGCCCGGGGATGCGGACAGTTCATAATCGCCTTTTTCATCCGCAATGCTGACGATCACACTTTCAGTTCTGTACGGACAATCTGTATTTGAGCAGTTTGCGCAGTTATGGGTTAGATGCAGCACTCTTTCGTTATCCGTAGTCTCGAAGACCTGACAGGAGGACTTAACCGGATCATACATATATCCGGAGGAAATGGAAAGCCCCAATGTTTTTCCTGCATCCAGCTCTTCATAAGCGGTCTTTTGTATTTCCATGGGAATATGTCCCGGTGCTTCGAAGCGCATCTTTATTCCCAGATGTTTTGAGGCACACATGTCTCTTAAACGTTCAAAAACGGGTCTTTCAAACGAAAAAACGGCTGCCGATGCCATGGCATCGGTCAGCATCCCTTTTACATAGTCCCCGCTGTTAAAATACCGTGTGACCATATCGCATATCTCTTTGCCAACGGTAACGATCATGTACAACACAAGAGTACCCGGCTTGATTGCTCCGTTAAACCCTTCAGGATAAGGGGCAAAACCAAGGGCCGCCTTAGGCTCAAGCACTGACAGCACCTGAGGAAGAAGCTTTTCGTATTCCTCAAGGAATTCCCCGTACAGGGGGTTCTCCTCATCACATTTAACCTGTTTGAAAACGGAATCCCGGTCTATCTTAAGCGCCTGCCCTTTTGCTTTAACAATCTCTATATCTGCAGCCATTTTATTATACTTTTCTTCCGTATTGCTATGCGTCGCTGCGTCCTAAAACAAGCATGGTTATGTCGACGCACAGCTTCTTATCTCCGACAAACTCAAATACAGCATCCTGAACCGCACCGACTTCCCGTTGAAGTGATGCATACATATCACTCCTGTCCGCGCTGTCACCTGTTTTGCCGGCACCGGATATTGCTTTTATCATGCGGTCGTATCCGAATGATTCCTCAGACGAATTCTTGGCGTTTAATATACCGTCTGTGTATAAAAACAGATGACTGCCGCGTTCCAGTGTAAAAGAATAATCGCGGTAAGTCATTCCCTCTGTGAGTCCGATGATAAATCCCGGGATATTCTCTTCGATCTCTCTTACATTATTTTCTGATACAATCAGCGGACATTCATGTCCGGCATTGACTGCCGTAACACGGCCTGTTGAGATTTCGTAAATCCCAAACCATGCGGACAGAGTGAGGTCGTCCTCATTGTAACGCGACAGACGGTTATTCACGATCTCCATGATCTTTGAAGGAGGCAGACCGTAGGAAGCAATCCGGGAGAGGATGATCTTGAAGGCTACCATAAACAGGGCGGAGGGCGTGCCGCCGTCAAAGATGTCAGCGATAACAAGAGCGAGATGATCCCGGTCGATTGCAAAGAAATCGTAGTAATCGCCTCCGATCTTCTCAAAGGCCACCTGATCAGCATAGATTTCCATACGTTTCTCATCGGAGAAGGCCGGGAAAACATTCGGCATCAGCTGATGCTTCAGTTCCGCAGCCATGGCCAGCTGTCCCTCGAGACGCTTTTTCTCTTCCGCAAGGGCCAGGTTCTCATCCATAAAGCGGCGGAGCTCAACCGCCATTGATGCGGTTTCCTTCGAAAAGATACCGAATTCATTGCCCAATGCGCCTATGGGAACCAGGGATTTTACAAAATTGTCGGTATCTTTGTCGTCAGCGTAGGTGGTGACAGCATCCCTGAGCATAAGCATGGGCTTTCCTATGGATTTATTCAGAAGATGCAGCAGGATCAAAAGGATCAGCATATGGAAAAGGGCGTTAAGCGCCTCCACTATAAGAACACCCTTCACGATACTCCGGATCAGATCGCTGAGCCATAACGATTCGGATACCACGCAGATAAGTTCGCCCTCATCATTAAATAAAGGGGCATAATATTGTATAAAGCGCTTTCCGTCCACAGAAGAATTCATGATCTCCCGGACGATTTCCTCACTGCCCCGGCTGATGTTTTTTTTGAGCGCAGGATGAAGATCCGGATTAAAGGGATTGGTCTGACCCAGGGCATAATCATAGTCTCCGTTGTCGTTTGATACTTTGCCGTCGAAAAGCATAATGGCAGTATCGTCGTCAGAGGGATAAAAGCAGGAGATATTATCCATACGTGTATAACGGCATAAACTCTCAAACAGATCTGCAATCTGAACATAACAGGCGTCCAGCGGAAGCATTTTTGAAGCTTCAGGATACTGAAAACAAAAAGTATTATGACCATAACAAGACACTCATTTTATTCTCCTGTGTTAACTGATCAGTACTTCCGGAGTGTATTATTGTTGTATTATATGATTAAGTCGCCAAAAGTACTGAATCACTGTTTTGATACAACGAATTGCTCCGTTGCTTTCAGCAACTCTCGCAATTCTACAACACTCGCAATCCGCTAATTTACTACGTAAATTGCTACTTGCTCGTGTTGTT
>JAILBQ010000081.1 GCA_024680815.1 Lachnospiraceae bacterium
TCCATAAAAATCCCGTTCTTGATATATACATCATGCTTCCTGAAAACATGATCCCTGTCAAATACATCTGCTCCGAAAAGCCTTAACACCAAGCTCCGCTCCCTGCCTCTGTCCTCTTTTTTGTTTTCGCTTTCTCCGCCCGCGGAAGCTCTCCGAAAAACTCCCGCCTCCGCCGGACTCTGTCCGGTATTATTCCTGCGTTTTCGTCGCGTAGCGGAAGAGATAGCTTCCGAAGGGCGCGAACTTCACGGAAATTCCCGGCCGGATCAGGCTGGAATCGCCGGTCTGATAGAGAGGAATCAGCCCCACGTCCTCCAGGATCACCTGTTCCGCCTTTCCGTATGCTTCCCGCCTCGCCTCCGGGTCAGATGCAAAGAGGGTTGTGGCATCCCGACAGTATCCGTCATATTCCGGATTGTTCCAGTTCCCGAGGTTATATTCGTTGGTGCTCATCAGCATATCAAAATAAGAAGAAGGATCAATATAGTCCGCCATCCAGGAGCTGATCGTCATATCAAAATTTCCCGCCTTCTGTTCGTCCCAGCAGGCGGCATAGGGAACCTCCCGAAGCTCCACCGTAAGGCCCGGCAGGGCCTTTTCCAGAGAAGACTTCAGATATTGCGCGATGTTTTTGCCCTCCGTCGTATCATCATAAAGAAGCTCCAGGCTCACTTCCTCTGTGCCAAGCTCCTTTCCGGCCTCCTCCCAGAGCTCCAGTGCCTTTGCCGTGTCGTACCCGGACGGCTCAAGCTTCACGGCATCGTGATAGGCAACACCCTTGTCGTCATAGGCAAAATTTTTCGGTACAAAATAATCGGCACTTTCCGAACCGTCCTTCAGAATCCCCTTTGTGATATCATCCTTGTTCAGTGCTTTAGAAAGGGCCTGCCGCAGCGCTTTAGAGGACAGAAAGCTGTTGCTGTGATTTAAATAGAGATATTCCATTTTGGGCGAAAGCTGAATATCCAGAGCCGGATCGGAGGCATATTTTGCCGCCATATCCCCGTGCAGTCCCACCACATCCAGATCTCCGGCCTGGTAGGAAAGAATTCCCGACTGTTCATCCATCACCGTCCGGAATGTCAGGGTTTCCACGGAAACCGCCGCCGCGTTCCAATATTCCGGATTTTTCTTTAACCTGATGCTTCCGCTGCCGGGAACCCACTCATCCACCATGAATGCGCCGCTCGAAAGAATATCCTCCCCCGACTGTCCGTAACGACCTTCATGCTCTTTCACAAAGGCCTCGCTTACCGGTGCGAAGCAGGGCATGGTAATAATCGCGGTAAAAAAGGGCACCTGCCGGTCCAGCTTCACAACCACGGTTTTTTCATCCGGCGCGCTGATGCCCAGCGTCTGAGCCGCGCCGCCTTCAAAGGCAATGGCATCGGCATTTTCCACCCCCGCCGCCCCGGCGAACCAGGCATAGGCTGATCCGGTTTCCGGATCGACCAGACGCCGCCAGCTGGTAACAAAATCCTCTGCCTTGATCACTTCTCCGTTGGAATATTTTGCATCCCTGAGATGAAAGGTATAGGTAAGACCGTCCGGACTGACCTCATAGGACTCGGCCAGGCCCGGTTTTAAATCGGTATCGGTCTGTTCCATCAAACCGTCCTGCATGGCTCTGACCACGGTAAAATCCGCCGGCAGATCGATGACATTATTGTCCAGGGTCGTCACGTCCGCGTCCAGGGCGATGCTGATATCCCCCTCTCTGCCGGCCTTCGCCTTTCCTTCTCCTGCCGCCTGTCCCCCGCTCCTGCCGCCGCAGCCGGCCAGCAGCGAAAGGGAAAGCACCACACACAGTATAACGGAACTGATTTTTTTCTTCATAATAGGCTCCTTATCATCATATTGGACTCTGGCTTCTTTTTACATTGAAGATATCTTACAATATTCCTGTTCGATTCTGCTATCGTTATTTATTGGAATGGATTTTTCCCGCCGTCCATGGGATAATACCCTTTAAAGCAAACCGTTTTCCGAAATAAAACACACTGACAGGAGGCACTTTGATGAAATACGATTTTATATCCGTTATGGACCGAAGGGGAAAGGACGCTCTGGCCGTCGACGGAATCGGAAAGACCGTCTGGGGATACGAACCGGCTCTCCCCGAGGAAGGCTTTGATATCATCCCCATGTGGGTTGCCGATATGAATTTCCCCACCGCCCCGGCCATCACGGAAGCCATTTCAGAGCGGCTCTCTCATCCCGCCTTCGGATATTTTGAACCGCGGAAGGAATACTTTGATTCTGTCATTTCCTGGCAGGAGCGGCGAAACGGTGTACGGAACCTGACACCCGAAGCAATCGGCTACGAAAACGGTGTGCTGGGCGGGGTTCTTAGTGCCTTAAACACCTTCTGTTCCAGGGGAGACAGCGTCCTTCTCCATTCTCCCACCTATATCGGTTTCAGCGGTGCTCTGAAAAACAACGGCTTCCGGATGGTTTTCAGTCCCCTGAAGCAGGATGATAGCGGCATCTGGCGGATGGATCTTGCCGACATGGAGAAAAAGATCCGGCAGGAACACATCCACGCCTTCCTATTCTGTTCACCCCACAACCCCACCGGCCGTGTCTGGGATCCGGAAGAGCTCTCCGGTCTGTCCGCACTGCTGGAAAAATACGAGGTGCGTATCGTCAGTGACGAAATCTGGTCGGATCTGATTCTCGGGGACAAGCCCCACATCCCGTTCCAGAGTGTCTCAGCCTATACCCGGAAAAACACCGTTGCCCTCTATGCTCCGTCCAAAACCTTTAATCTGGCGGGACTGATCGGAAGCTATCACATCATTTACGACCGTGTTCTGAGGGAGAGAGTCGAAAAGGAATCCTCCCTTTGCAGCTATAACGAAATGAATGTCCTTTCGATGTACGCCCTGATCGGCGCTTACAGCCATGGAGGCGAAGAGTGGCTCGAAGAGCTTCTTGC
>JAILBQ010000089.1 GCA_024680815.1 Lachnospiraceae bacterium
CTTCTGAAGGAATCAAAACAAAGGTTCCCTTTATTGTCGACGCCTCCGACGGAATACTTATCGGAAAGGAGCTCACCAGCGGATGGGACAAGATCGACAACGAGGCCTTTGCGGCCGCGTCTCCGGCGGAAATCAAGATTGACATGAACGGTGCCACGGTTGTGCCCCTGGAGCTCCTTAACGGCATTTCGGAGAGGGACGTGACCTGCTACTTTATCATGGACGACAACGTGACCTGGGCGGTAAATGGCCTGTCGTTTACCGAGAATATAGGCGGTGACGTGGATTTCCGGGTCAGGATGGATACGAAGAACATTCCGGCTCAGCTTATCAACGAAGTGGCGGATGTCTATCCCCACACGAACATTTCTCTGGAACACAACGGGACTTTCGGCTTTACGGCCGTCATGGATCTTGAGCTGGGAGACGACAAGGCCGGTCAGTACGGCAACCTCTACTTTTATGACGAGGGGGCCGGGGGACTGGAGTATGTGGATGCCAGCCAGATTAAGGACAACGGCAGGGCGGAATTCACCTTTACCCATGCCTCGGACTATACGGTTATAGTGCGGTCCGACGCCATGACAGAAAAAACCGCCGGGATGCAGTACACCGACGACTCCGCCTCTTCGGGGTCCGGGAGCGGGAGTCTCTCCGGCGGAGCCGGTGTTACGAAGAAGAAAAGCCACTGGTGGATAATTCTGATTTCAGTGCTCTGTCTCCTGCTCTGCGGGATGATACTCTTTATGCCGGACCGGAGAGCACGCCGGGGACAACCATAAGGGAAACAGGGGGAGCTTATCCGGGAGAATGAATATAATAGCGGTTGAGGACGAGAAGCTTGCCCTCGAATCGGTTATGAGCATTATCGCCAAAGCCTGTCCGGAGGCCGGAATCCACGGGTTCCGGACGGGGGAGGCGGTGCTCAGATATCTGGAGGAAGAGGGAAATCATTCCGAAATACACGTGGCCTTTCTGGATGTTGAGATGAGGGGCATAGACGGCGTCACTCTTGCGGGGAAGCTGATAAAACGTTTTCCCAGTATTAATATCATTTTCACCACCGGCTATTCCGAATATTCCCTTGACGCGCTGAAGCTCCACGCCAGCGGCTATATCATGAAGCCCATAACTCTGTCCAGGGTTCAAGAGGAGCTCTCGAAGCTCCGTTATCCCGTGGAGGAGGGCGGAAAGCGCATAAAGGTCCGCACCTTCGGGAATTTCGAGGTCTTTTTCGACGGCATGCCCATGTCTTTCCGGTATTCCAAAACAAAGGAGCTTTTTGCCTACCTCGTGGACCGCAGAGGGGCTCTCTGCCGGAACAGCGAAATCGCTTCCGTATTGTGGGACGACGACGAGGATGATAAGTCCCATGTTTCATATCTTAAAAATATCCGGACTGATCTTTTAAGCGTCCTGGAGGCGAACGGGTGTCTGGACTGCATAACGAGAACCCGTGGTGAAATCGGGATCGTGACCGAGGCCATAGACTGTGACTACTACGACTGGCTCTCAAGCAGCGACAAACGTTCCTCCAGACTTTTCAGGGGAGAGTATATGTCCCAGTATTCCTGGGCGGAATATACTCTGGCCGCTCTTCTTCGGGAGACCGGCGATGTTTAGAAAGCTCAGGATAAAACTCTTCGGCGGAGAGGAGGAAGAGGAGCTTTTGGAGACCGGGTTTCCGGAAGAGACGGGGGAGGAGCCGGACGGGGAGGGAGAGCGGCTTTCCGAGCTGGAAACCATGCGTACCCGCCTTGTGCTTTCCCAGATCAGCCCGCATTTTCTCTTCAATTCTTTAAACGCTATATATTTTCTTTGCGAAAAGGACACAAAAGCCGCACAGACTGCCATTACCGAGCTATCAAGTTACCTTCGGGGAAACATGGACTCGGTTAACGCTTCCGAACCGATTCCCTTTGAAACCGAGCTTCAGCACATCGAGCACTATCTCGCAATAGAGAAGCTGCGTTACGGCGATGAGCTGGAAATTCAATACGATATCAATGTCCGGGACTTTTCGGTGCCGGCTCTTTCCGTCCAGGCTCTGGTGGAAAACGCCGTCCATCACGGTATCGGAAAGACCGAAAACGGCGGAAAAATAAGCATTTCAAGCTGGCCCGGCTATGACACGATCCTTGTGGAGGTTGCCGACAACGGAGTCGGCTTTGACCCGGAGGAAGTGGCAAAGGACAAAACCAGATCACATACCGGAATCGCCAACACCCGTTCCCTTCTCCGGGCACTCTGCGGCGCAACTCTGGAAATCGTCTCCGAACGCGGCCGGGGTACCCGTGCCATGATTCGTCTTCCCAAATCCGAAATTTAATTAATTTAATATTTTTTTTATCTTTATACTATATTTTTTAATATTTATGTAGACAGGCACAAGTTCTTGTGTTAACATAATACAAAAAGTGTGGGTCCATAGTGTGTCCATGCATTTGGTAGAATAAACGCAATTGTCAAATTGTTATGGTAACCAAAAGCCAAGAGAACCATAAACAAAGCACCATATTCAAAAGCGGGGGAAGAGCGTAATCTATGAGCGGCAGTCAAGAATATCCTTTTGAGCGGAACCGTTATTATCCCGGAAAGATGCTGACGAGTGTCGACTTTCAGGCGGAGCAGAACTACTACATCAACAAGAGCCGTTTCTTAAACGGAATGATGTACGGCTCCGGAATTGTATGCGGCTTTGGCGTGTACAGCCTGGACGACCAGTCGATCCTTATAGAAAGCGGAGTGGGCCTGGACGGCAGGGGAAGGGAAATAATTCTGGATTCCTCCGTCGTAAAAAAGCTGTCCGCCATAGAGGGCTTCGAGGAGCTTTCGGGGGACAAGGCCTGTCTGAAGATCCGGTATCAGGAAAAGGATGTACACAGTGTTTACGCGGTGGGACATACCGAGGGCGATAAGGAGTATGAATACAACCGTATTTCCGAGGGTTATGAGCTTTTCTTAACCGATCCGGACGATACGGATTCCGCTTATGACTTCGAATCAGAGTTCCTGACCCGGGAAGTGCTTTTTGAGAGCGAAAACTTTGTGGGCGAGGTTCAGATGCCGGCCACTGTCTGCAAGGGGCGGAACGTGAAGATCGTTCTGGAGATAAAAAAGAAAACGGCGGCGGACGTGGAATTAAGCTGCAGGGGGATTCTGGAGATTCCGGTATTTTTAACTCCCGGCGGCGAGCACGAGATGGAAATAAATATTGAGGATCTTCGGCTTAACGAGGGTGAGACCTTCAAGAAGGATTACTGGGTAAGCGTTATGGAATCCGAACTGGAGGAAACTGACGTGATCCTCCGTAGCGGTTCGGCCGCGGCCTTTGAAGACGGAGCCGCCATCGGAGCCAGCGCCAACTTCACGATTAAGGTGCGTTTAAGCCATGCGGGGCCGCTGGAGCTGGTTAGCCGCGAAACGGGAAAGATAAATCTTGAAATGCGCACCCAGGGAGCCATGGGTGATGCCATTGCCCTGGCGGATATCCGTATGGTCCGCACAGAGGGAGCCTACATCATAGAGGACATCCGGGAAGCCGACATAAAGCATTATGTTATTTCCCCGGCCCAGGAGCTTACCAGAAACCAGTATATTTCCTACTACGTCAAGGACGTGGAGCTTAAAGACCGGAAGGAAACCCAGGGACGGGCTCTTCCCGAGGCGCGGATCGAGAGAAACAGGGAATTTGAAAATATCGCCACCGGAACCCTGGAGATTCCTCTGGGGCGTAACGCCAGGGAGGGAGACATCCGTTATTCCGGCGAAATTGCCCACGGCCTCGGAAAAGGCAACGTATATGTCGAGGTGGGTTATGATTTCGTTTCGGACGATCCGGAGATGGGACTTAACGCGAAGAGCACGATATATGGAAATCCCGAGCTCTTCAGCCGTCAGAACGACCACCTTGTGGACGTGGAGACCGGAGTTAAGGTGCTTAATGACAAGGGCAGCTTCGTTGTGGCGGCCAGGCTTCTTCGAAACGTGGACTATCTGGAGCTCACCTTCCGCTGGGTGGCAATCCGCTTCCCTGCCGGCGAAGACCTTCAGATGACTGAGGACTATTACGACAAGAGCATCTCGGTGGATACACCGACGGTGGTTATGGGCACAAAGGAGAGTCATTTCTTCGGAGTGCGTTACAACAACATGAAGCCCTGCTCCATAACCTATGAGCTCACAAGCCCCGGAAGCGGAGAAATCAGCTCCGACGGCATATACACGGCGCCCACCAGAGAGGGCGTATATGAAATCCGGGTATACTGCACGGATATGCCTGTGATCTGCACCTATGCCTATGCAATAGTAAAGAAACAGATGCTGGATGATACAAGGCCGGGAGAAACTAATCCCGAAGAGACCGGGAAATGATTCTCTCCTCCAGGAAAATGCGGCTGGAGGTAATCTCCACCGTTTCAGAGGGAGAGGTGAACGACTGCTACCTTGCCCGCGAAATGGAAGGCGGCGACGGGAGCCTGTTCACGCTTCTCGTTATAAGGGATCATGAGACGGTGCGCTCCCTTCTGGAGATATTCAGTATGGCGGCTCTTTCGGGGGATGAAGGAGACGGCCCCTTAATCGACTCCTTTTCCTCGGAACAGAGCTATGTGCTGGTTTTCCCCTACAGGAGTGAGAGGCCGGTGGATGATTTCTTTGTGGGAGAGGTCTATTCCCTGGAAAAATGCGAGGAAATATGCAGCAATCTTATTCTGGCCTGCATATCCTGTGCCCTGCCTTTTCCGATACTGGACCTCATTCTTTCCCAGAAGAAGATCAATATTTCCAGGGACGGGGGCATATATTTCAGCTATGCCCTGGATTTAAAGGAGCTTGACAAAACAAGAACCGAACGGGACTGCACAACGCGCTGCGCGGAGATACTTCTGGATCTGCTCTCCTCCAAGGAGGACGAAAAGAACGTGACGTACCAGCTTCTGTCCAAGAAGGTTGCCAACAGGAGCTATAACCGCTTCACGGAAGCCTACAGGGATTTAAAGATAGCGTCGGCGCCTACGAAAAAAAGCAGGATCATTGTTCGCATAAAGAGCTTTTTCCACCGGAACGCCGACCAGCTTTTCGGAATTCTTTTCTGGGTGAGTCTGATTGTGGGTATCGTGGCGCTGGTGCTTTTTCTCTCACATATGTTTGTGGGAGATATTCCTTTTTTCCGTATTTTCTTCAACAGCTTCAAAAACATCGGAACGGAGAGTCTGCTTAAGTAAAAGAAATCAAAGGAACGGGAGTTTATGAGTCTGCGCACAAGAGTTGTTATCTGTGTCTGTATCTTAAGTGTTCTGGTGTCTCTGATTATTTTCCGCGGAGTCACGGACAGGGCTGAGCATGTCCCGCAGTATACGGAGTTCAGCGAAGGAATAGCTACCACCAACGGGGTTTACTTCACAGAGAACTGGAATAATCAGGGATGGATTTACCGGATCGACAGCGAGGGGAAAGTCGAAAAGCTGATGAGTGCCGAAAAAGTCCAGGAACGGCGTGTCGAGGCGCTGAACCTGAGAGGTGGGGATCTCTATGGCCTGTTTTCCTCATTTGGCAGGGTTGATGATTCCGTCCGCCGCCTCTACCGGGTGACGCGCCTGGACGCCGACCTTCATCCCGTGTCTGTAACGGGACATATCGTTATTGACGATAATGAGACGGTGACGAGCCTTTCCCTGGATGATAATAATTTCTACATTACGGCGATAGAAAAGGACGGCAGCAGCCTTAACGTATATTCCATGCCCATAAATGAGCTTAAGGACATGGAAACGGCTTTTAAGAAAAATAACGGTGACGACCTGGGCGGAGACACCGGAGAGGAGATTTATGAGCCGGATATCATCCTTAACCGGGAAGCTTCCGGCAGCAGCTTTTTCGTAAACGCCTACTACAACGGGACATCCATTGAAATCCGTTCGGATCATGACGCCCCGGCGGGGACTTTCCAGATGGATTCGAGAGTTCGCTCCGCGGTGAATAAGATGCGTTTTTCCTTCGGACAGAGGGTTATCCTCTACCGGAATTTCGTGATGTGGTGGATAGGCGGACTTCTTATCTGGTTCATCCTCGTGGCGGTATTCACACTGGCCTTAAGACGCCGGAACAAGGTGTTCTACGAAATCGTGGTGGTTGAGGCGGTGCTTTTAATCGCCCTGGTGAGCTGCTTCCTCTTTATCCGCAGGGAATATATGCAGGCCGGTAATCGGGAATATGTCCGTTTTGCGATACTTACTCTTCAGGGGGAGGAAGACAACCTGGGAGAGTTTGAAAATGTGGACTTCGGTGACAGGTACTATTTCCAGAGCGAGGACTACCGGCGGATTCAGAATTCCATGTCCAGATTTATCATCCGGGACGGAAATTCCGCGGTATTTCAGGATGTGTTCCTGATGCGCTTAAGCGACGGGATGATTGTGACCTCCGTGAGCGGGAAAAACATGGAAAAGGCTTCGCTGGTTTACGGGAATACATTGGATGTTGTGTGCGAAAGCTTAAGGAAGCATGATCCCTATGACTACGAATCCTTCAGCCTGGACGGCCAGGAACACGTGGCGGTGGGAGTCACGGAGGGAAGACCTACGGATCAGTACGCTCTGGTCGGCATCATCGCCGGAAACGATCCGGACCAGGGACTGTGGGGAGATACCCTGGCGCTCATAATTCTCTTTGTGATAATGCTCCTCCTCGGGAGCGCCCTCATAATTGTGGTGCTCTACCTTCAGGGGCTGGACGTCAAACGCTTCGAACAGGATATCCGGGCCGTGGCCCTGGGACAGAAAACCAATGTGGACATACCCTATACGCCGGCTCTCGACCTTCAGTCCATGTGGATGAGCCTGGCGCAGATCGGAAAGCATATCGAGGAAATGAACTATGACAAGTTCCGGATTTTCGAGGCATACTATCGTTTTGCGCCGAAGAATATCGAAACCATCATGGGGAAGGAATCGATTTTCGATGTGAAAAACGGGGATTACGTCGATACCACCGGGACGCTTATGCTTGTCTCCTCCAGCCGCACCGGCGAGATAGGAGAAAAGCAGATAAAGAGTCTCGGCAACATCATTTCCTATACGGAGCAGTTTTCTGACAGAAAGGAGGGCGTCCTCGTATCAAGAGACAGCGAGTTATCGATCCTCCAGTTCCTGTTCCTTAAGGAAAGGCAGGACGTGATCCATCTTGCGACCCAGATGATCCACAGAAACATGTCGGATAATGAAGCCGCATTTTTCTCCGTGTTTCTCTACTACTGTCCGTTCAGGTACGGGATAGCCGGAGTCAAAGCCCATTCGCTGGGCTTCTTAAGCTCCGGGCACTCAAAGGAATATGAGGCCTTTGCAAAGTGGTTCCAGCGGATGCGCCTCTATCTGGTCATAACCGATAGCGTCAGGGCAAGAGAGAGCGGGACGGAGATACGTTTTATCGGCAATATCCGCCTTGAGGGAGAAGAGGAGAACCGTCCGGTCTTTGAGGTGCTGGATGCCTGCCCCGCCAGAGAGCGGCAGATGAAGCTGATAAACAAGGAAAAATTTGAGGCGACCCTGAATCTCTTCTATGAAAAGGATTTCTATCTGGCACGAAACAGGTTTTCGGAAATTTTAAGGGACTGCCCCGAGGATGAGATAACAAAGTGGTATCTCTTCGAGTGCGAGCGGTATTTAAGCGAGGTAAGGCCCGGTTCGGATTTCGGGGCTTTCCGCATAACAGAGT
>JAILBQ010000098.1 GCA_024680815.1 Lachnospiraceae bacterium
AGCTGGACGGGAAATATGTGTACTTTGCTCCGGTTCCGGGTACGGACTGGACGCTTGTGAGCTTTGTGACAAAGAAGGCTGCCTTAAAGGGCTTTAACTCGCTTTTCTGGTGGTGTGTTTTCGCCCTTGTGTTTGCGTTTACGGTCATTGTTTCGGTGATGGAGCTTGCCGCCGGAAAGCTCGTAACGATTCCTGCTACCGGCCTTACAAAGCGCATTTCAAATATGGCCAGGGGTGAATTCAGAGAGGAAGAGAAGATAAGTGCCGGGAAGGATGAGCTTGGCGAAATGTTCACCGACACCGCCTCTCTTATGGATACGATGCGGAAGGTCGTGGGTGACGCCAGAGGGGCTGCGGATGGCCTGGGCGAATCCGCCAGGGAGCTTTCCGAAACCTCGGAGCATTTAAGCGCAACCACCGACGGAGTGTCGGAAGCCGTGCTGGAGGTTGCCAGAGGGGCAGAGGAGCAGGCGGATACAATACGCAGAGCCACGGAAAATATCGGAATTCTCTCCGGCGCGATTCAGGACGTGGCGGGAAACGCGGAACGGCTTTCCGAAAACGCGTCCGCCATGAACGATGCCGGTCTTTCCTCGGCGGAGGCATTAAAGGAGCTTACCGGAAATATGAAGGCCATGGGGGAGTCCATGGCGGAAATATCCGAAACGATGCAGAGTACAAACGCCGCGGTCATGGGGATGAACGAGAAAGTGAACGGTATCTCCTCCATCGCCGCCCAGACGAATCTTCTGGCTCTTAACGCGTCGATAGAAGCCGCCAGAGCCGGTGACGCGGGACGGGGCTTTGCGGTTGTGGCTGAGGAAATCGGGCAGCTTGCCGTTCAATCCGCCAATACGGCGGATGAAATCCGGGTGGAGATGGGAAAGCTTCTTCAGGAATCCAGAAATGCCCTGGAAAAGACCGATTCCGTTTCGGCCATAGGTGAAAATGTGAACGCGGTGCTGGAACGCACGGTGGAGAAAATCGGCGAGCTTATCGACCGGGTGGAGAGCACCGTGTCCGGGATAAATACAATTTCCGGCCTCACCGAGGAGTGCGATGCTTCCAGAACGGAAATTGTGGATGCCATGGCCTCCCTTTCCTCGATATCCGAACATAATTCAGAGTCCACCAGACAGACCTCCGCTTCTATGGAGGAGCTTAACGCCATGGTGGGCGCTCTTTCGTCCTGCGCCGAGGCGCTTCACGGAATCGCGGGACGTCTTAATACCGATCTGGCGTTTTTCAGTGTCTGAACCGTTTTCTTTCCGCCTTTTTGCTGACTGAACCAGAGGTTTAGCGACAGGCTTTAAGCCGTGTGCTATGGTTTGGTAAGACAAAAAGGGAGGAGGACGGTAATATGAAGGGTGAGCTGATTATTTCAAAGGAGTGCCGTTACGATCTGGACGACAGAAAGACCTGTCTTAACAACAATGTGCTTGTTGTGGGAACCTCCGGCAGCGGCAAGACAAGGAGCATTGTTTCTCCGAATATTCTTAAGGCCGAGGGGAGCTATGTCATCTCCGACCCCAAGAGAAGTCTTTATCAGAAATACGGGAAATACTTAAAGCAGAAGGGCTACAAGGTAAAGTGTCTGGATTTCACCAGGCCTGAAACCGGTTCCGGATGGAATTTTTTCGATTATATCCATAACGAGCAGGACGCAGTGAAGGCCGCCCACATGATAGTGTATTCCGGCCCCAGGGTGTCGGGCAGTTCAAGGGAGGATCCCTTCTGGAATGCGGCGGCGGAAAATCTGCTGAGCGGTCTTATAGATTATCTTAACCGCTTTTTCGGTGATGAGGGACATACCATCCGCTCAATCCTGGATCTTGCCATGAAGGCGGATGTGGGAGAGGACTGGTGCAGCGATATGAAAAACGAGCTGGACGAGCTGATGGAAAGAGAGGAGAGGATCCACGGGAAAAACCAGTTCTGCTTCCGGCAGTACCGGCAGTTCCGCACAAATCCCCCGAAAACCCTGAAATGCGTTCTTACAACGATATTCAGCGTCCTCGGGAGCCTGGATACGCCCGCGGTACGGCAGATGATGCTTAAAAAATCCGACAGGATAAAGCTTCGGGATATCGGGAAGGAGCGCACCGCCGTTTTTGTATCCGTCAGCGATACCGACCGCTCCATGGATATTTTTGCGAATCTTTTCTTTACCCAGGCCATGAATGAGCTCTGTCTTGCGGCGGATGAGGAATGCGAAGACAGACGCCTTCCGGTGGATGTCCGCTTTATTCTCGATGATTTCGCCACGAATGTGAAAATAGACGAATTTCCCCGGATGATTGCCTCGATCCGTTCCAGGGGGATTTCCACTATGCTTATGATCCAGGCGGAGTCCCAGCTTGTCAGTGCCTATGATACGGATAAGGACACGATCATAAATAACTGCGATACCTATGTGTATCTGGGCGGAAACGATGTGGATACGGCGGAGGCTGTGGCTAAGCGCTGCAATAAGCCCCTGCACTCCGTTCTCGAAATGCCCGTGGGCACAAACTGGGTTTTCCGCCGGGGAAACAAACCCGTAAACGGAGTGAACTTCGACCTGAATGCCTTTGAAGAGGAGCTGCTGAACGAAAGAGCGAAACGCAGCCGCAAAAAGGATGAGAGGATGGCGGGATAGTTTTTTTACGGCGTCCGTTAAAGGAGACTGAAGATGAAAATTAAGCTGGCTGCGGTAAATGTGATCATGTGTGTGGTTTTTCTTTTCGGCTGCGGTGCCGCTTCAGATAAAGCGGAGCCGCCCGAAAAGATGCCGGAGACCGTGAATACCGGCGAAAAGGATGTCAGGGAAGAGGAGAGCCTTGCAAAGCGGCTGTGCGGTAAATACAGCTGTCATGTCGACGGGGAGGATGTGGACGAAAATGAAGTTTGTATTATGAATGTGATCACCTTCGGAGATAATCTGTATGCTTTTTGCGGAGAGGCTATGGAAGATGATTCTGACAGTCTGGAGAGCTACAGCTTCTGGGCCGCTGAATTCATACCGGACGACGCTGAGGTCTTAAAAAGCACAGAATCAGATAAGGCGGAGGTTACTGAGCTGAATTTCTCCATCATGTCAAATCTCGGAAAATACTGGGGTCCCGGTGATAAGGGAACAATAACGCTCACGGATGAAGGTCTGGTGCTCGAAGGCTTTTCGTCTCAGGGATATTTCCCGGCGGGGACTTTCCTGAAGGATGACCGGGTGGAGGATGTGTTTCCGTATCTGAATAAAGAAAGCCGGGAGGAGGACAGCATGCTTCAGGGGGTATGGGTGCTTGAAGATGAAACCGCGCCGGTATATCTGAGAGTAGACGGGAGCAATTTCCAGGTCTATAAGAAATCCCCTGAAAAAGAGGTTTACTTTGCGGCAGGAGGCTGTGACATTGACGGAGGAGAGTTTTCCGGTACCGCAAATGTGTTCGGATGCGGGGGTATCCCCGATGAATGGAGCGGAAATTATAAGGTTGACGGGGATAAGCTGTATTTAACGATAGAGGGGGAAACATTACCGGAGGAGCTGTCCGGAGCTGTCACGCTTAACAGGCTTAAGGAAGAGGATATTCATGTCTTCACCATGGATGAGGTTAAATTCAACGAAGACTCTTTCGGATTTTACGGCGCCGAATCAGACTTATTTGAGCATCAGTATGAGGACGGATTTTACGGGATATGGACATCGGCCTGTAAAGACCGTGAAGCGGCTGAAGAAGAAGCGAAGAAGCTGGAAGAGATGGGGTATGACAGCTATGTATGCTACAGTCCGGAATGGGAAAATATGAATTCCGATGAATACTACTGTGTCACCGCCGGAAGATATTTGTCAGAGGCAGAGGCCGAGGATGAAATCCAGGCTGTGAAGTCTGCCGGTTTTAAGGATGCCTATATAAAGAATTCCGGAAAGCGCAAAGATACAAAGACAGGCGATTCCGATTTCGGCGATGAATGATTTTTGAATGGAAAAGTCGGGACAAAGCGGGGGAAGGGTAGTATAATAAGAACTGTCTTTCAGGGCACAAGGCAGGGAGAATTATACTATGAAAAAAGAGCGGTTTATTTCCTTAAGGGTAAAGTTCATAATCGGCGTTATCGCAATATGCTTAAGCATAAGTGTGCTGGCTATCCTTTCGATACAGAAAATTGCTGCAACCATTATTGACAGGGAGTATTCAGACAAGGCGGAACAGATTTCGGAGGCAGTGGCCGTGAAACTTGATCCGGAGGAAGTCCTTGAGCTCACAGACGCGGTTCTGGATATTTATTATGATATAGATAATGTTGTTCCCAGCTCGGAGTGGGGATCCGATGCATGGAATGAGTATATGGCAAATTATGAGGGGATTGAAGAGCTTCCTCTGTTTCAGAAATTCGTGGAGCATTTCAGAACATATCAGGATATATTCAAGGGGGACTGTATATATATAACGCACTATAAAACCCAGGCAAAGCACGGGATCTATATTGTTGACGGTGATTATGAAGATGCCTGCCCTCCCGGGTGCGTTGATTCTTTTGAGGATGGTATCTGGCCTGACGAAAACGATCCGGTAGTTCCCGCGACCATAACAAATGAGGATGTGTACGGCTGGCTTGTTACCGCGGCCTGGCCCGTCATGCTTGACGGCAAGGTGGTCGCCCATCTCTGCGTGGATATTTCAATGAATGACGTTAAGGCAAAAGAACGAAACTATGTCATCGTGATTGCCGCCGCAATGGCTGTTCTTACCCTTATCGTGATCTGTATAGTCCTGCTGCTGGTCGGGAAAAACATTATTACTCCGGTGATAATGCTTTCCGATACGGCGAAAAATTATTGCTCCGAGAATAACGATGTGGTTCACCATGCGTTCGAGAAGCTACAGATAAAATCACACGATGAGATTTCGCAGCTTTTGTCCTCCATGAAACAGATGGAGCAGGATATGAACGCGAACATCACTGCTCTTGTTGAAACAAAGGTGACGCTTAAGGAGACGGAGGACAAAGCGGACAAGCTGTCTGAACTGGCGAGAAAGGACACTCTGACCGGAATCAGAAACAAGACCGCTTACGATTTTGAGGTGGAGATACTGGAAAAGGATCTTTCTGACGGATTTTATGAATTCGGACTTACGATGATAGATCTCAACTTTTTAAAGAAAACCAACGATACCTACGGCCATGAAAAGGGCAATGTCTCCATATGCCGCCTGAGCAACCTGGTCTGCGATATATTTGAGCATTCGCCCGTGTTCCGCGTGGGAGGGGATGAGTTTATCGTTGTGCTCAGACACCATGATTACCGGAATATTGACAGCCTTATAGATGACTTCTATAGGAGGCTGGACGAATATGCAGCAGACGACACCCTGGAGCCCTGGGAAAAGATTTCAGCCGCGGTCGGGTATGCCAAGTTTGATAAAACTACGGATAAGACCGTGGAGGATGTTTTCAAGAGGGCTGATCAGGCCATGTATGACAAAAAAGTATCCATGAAGGCCCAAAGGAAGGCCTGAGGGCCGTGGATATTATTTTCTGATAAATAACCCTATACCTGTTGCGATTACCGCAAGTATTATAAGAACCCCTCCTGTAATAATGGTACCGTTGATGCTCCGGGTTTCCGGGTTGGGGATGAATTCGCCGTTTACTACCGCATAGGATATAATTTCCGTATCGCCTTCATGGGGGGTAAATTTTCCGTCATCCCTGTACGGAAGTACATCTTCATACGTATATTCCTTTCCGTCCGCATCAACCGAATATACAACCTGATATTCCCACCGGATTTCGTCGTCTGAATAGCCCTTCTTTTTCTCCCGCTCTTTATCATTATATGAAAGGTTTCTTTCCCGTTTTTGGGCGGATATGACAGTGGCAGTCTGTCCGGACTTTATCTCGTCAGGATTTACCATGTTAGAAGAATGATAAAAAAACCTGCCGTAGATTATGCAGCTGATGCCGGCGATCAGAAATACTATTGCGAAGGTAAAGCAGGTTTTTGCCTCCGAAGATATTCTTCTTTTTCCTTTTCTTTTGCTCATGGCGGTTACCTCCTGATACCTTTGTTTTAACGGCTTTCCTCTATTTTCACAATCAGATCGCGGTTTGCAATCTCAATCTCATTAAGCTCCGTATCCGGTATTTCGTCCCTCTCGGGGCGATACCAGTCCTTACTGTTGAAATAATCCTGAAGATCCCGGCTCTTAAACCTCCGGCCGTGCCGCGCATATATCTCGTTACGGGCAATGCGGAGTTCTTCTTTGGATAACTGTCTTAAATACGCCTCATCATAACGTTTTGCGGCACTGTCAGGCAGGATATAATCTTCATTTTCATCAGGAGGTATTTCCGTATCTTCCGGCTCTTCCTCTGTGTCCTCATCAAACAACGGTTCTTCAATGTCCGAATCCTCATCTTCCCATTGGCCAGAATCATCCCCGTCTTCTTCAGTGGATTCTTCATCCTCTAAGCCGGGGTCCTCATCCTCATCCCAGATAACCTCCGTCGGGGAGTCCTCGTCATCATTATCATAATCTTCGTTTTCGGTTTCTTCTTCGTCCTCTTCCTCTTCTGTGACTTCTTCTCCGGAAAAGGGGTTATGGATAATATCCTTTTTAAAAAGCAGCACAATCACCAAAACGATTACGGCAATCAAAATTACCGCTCCGCCTATTATACAGGCAATAAGTATCCCGCTGCCGCCGGATTTTTCCTCTTCATCAAATTCACCGGATGGCTCTCCGGCGTTAAATCCGGCTCCCGGCCGCATGGCAGGCATACGCTCCCGGGCCTCGGGACCGGGATAATATGGCGGCCTTTCCGGTTGAGGTATTTGCGGTTGAGGTATTTGCGGTTGAGGCCTTTGCGGCTGAGGTATCTGCGGCTGAGGTATCTGCGGCTGAGGTATTTGCGGCTGGGGCCTTTGCGGTGCCGGATTTATCTTTGCCCCGCATTCCGGGCAGAATAAAGTACCGTCTTTAAGCTGGTTTCCGCAACTTTGACAAAACATAGTTCATATTCTCCTTTGTGCAGGGGCCGGTTTTTGTCAAAAAATCCTGTTTCACAGCAGTTATTGTAGCATATCCGGACGGCCCGTTAAACAGAATTGTTACCTGATGCGTTCGAAAAGTCAAATAAAGACCCCGGAGGATCCGGAAAAAAATCTTGACACTGTAAAGATATGTGTTAAAATTGATGTTGACAGTGTAAAGATTGAGAGGTTTCGATAATGAGTATGGTATTGAAGATATTCCGGATAATTATTATTTGTGTGGTAATACTGATCGCTCTGTGTCTTTTCATATGGGTGTTGATAAGCCCGGGCAGGATCAGAACTTATTCAGAGGCGGACAGTCTTTCCGAGAAGTTTGTAATGAATGTGAACGGAGCGCCGAACGGTTTCTTTATCAACAGCAAAAACACCGCCAATCCTGTTCTGCTGTTTGTATCAAGCGGGCCGGGAACAGATGATTACGTATTTACCGATAAATACAAGGATATGCAGCTGGAGGATGATTTTACCGTTGTTTACTGGGATTACCGGAATATGGGGATCGCCTATGACAGGAATGCCGATATCAGCGGGATCACCCTCGGCAATCTTCTGGATGATGCAAATACCGTTACGGAGTATCTGAAAGAAAGGTTCAATAAAGACAGGATCTATATTATGGGATTTTCCGGAGGTACGCATATTGCTTTAAGGGAAGTCAGCCGCCATCCGGAGAATTACCTTGCCTATATCGGAATGGCCCAGTGCGTTACCGACTCAGCAGATAACGACACCCTGATCTATAACTTCATGAAGGATGTTTTTACTGAGCGTTGTCAGACCGGTAAGCTGAAAAAGCTTGAGGCATCCGTGGAGCACCTTGAAAAAGGGGATGTCAGATGCAGGGACTGGTATGAGTACGTTTACCTTCTTCATGAGGCCGGGGGCGGAACTGTCCGGGACAAAAGTGAGTTTGCAGGGATAGCCTGGCCGATCATAACATGCAGATGTTATACTGTCCCTGAAAAGACAGGATATATTTCCGGCATGAAGATGTACCGCAGCGCTCCTCTTTTTACAGAACTTGACAACTTTGATTACAGGAGCAGTATAACGCGACTGGATGTGCCCGCATTTTTCCTGAGCGGTGAGTACGACTATAACTGTCCATGGGAATTGGTGCGGGAATACTGCGATGAGCTGGAGGCGCCGGACAAGGAATTCTATATAATAAAGGACAGTGCTCACAGCCCTTTGTGGGAAAATGCGAAAGACAGTATGAATATAATGAAACAGATCAGGGAAAGGACTGAAAATGGCTGACGGTTATCATCACGGGAATCTGAGACAGGCTCTTATTGATGCGGGAATACGGATCATAAATGAAAACGGAGAAGATAATCTGTCCCTTCGCAAGGTTGCTGCCGAATGTGATGTTTCTCATGCAGCACCCTATGCCCATTTCAAAGATAAAGAAGAACTTCTTGAAGCAATGAAGAAAAGCGTTACGGACAGGTTTACGGATGAACTGGAAAGAGCTGTGAGGGAGGGCAGAGATACCGAAGAATCGATAATCCTTATGGGTAAAGCTTATATCTCTTTCTTCAGCCGGAATCCTGATTATTTTACCTTTCTTTTCGGAAAACAGAACATATCAGCACATCTTCAGATGGATAAGATGCATGAAGAGGATTACCCCCCTTTTCTTCTCCTCAGGAGATTATACAGAACTTATCTTAAAGAGAACGGTATAAAACAGACTGAGGAGGAGCAGGAGATAGGTATCATAAAAACATGGGCGCTTGTTCACGGGATGGCTTCCATTGCCTGCATGAAAGGGGTACAGACCTCCATGGACTGGAATGATCCTGATATGCGCCTGCTTATACCGGAAACCAGATTTATCAGCGACTGAAAGGTACTTTGGTGGGAAGCCTCTATATGCTATACTATAAGCTGGAATATACAAAAGGCTATTATGACGGAATGATACCGCTGGCGCTTACGGGTATGATGATGACGGTAATCAACCTGGCATGCCGTAAGGGTATTATATAGGGAATACTTTTATCACCGATATAACGGAGATCCGGATCATAGAAAAAAGGATAACATCAGATGTGGATAAAACAGGAGCTTATACAGATTATGGAATTATTTAACGGAAGACCGGAGAATACGGAAGGCAGACTTCCGAGAGAAGTAAGGACTTACGATTTTCTTGATAATCTCGGCATTGAATATAAGCGGACAGATCATGAGCGGGCGGATAACATGGAAGCCTGCAATGAGATAGATGCGATACTGGATGTGGTGATATGCAAAAATCTGTTTCTCTGCAACAGGCAGAAAACCAGCTTTTATCTGCTGATGATGCCTGGAGGGAAAAAGTTCAAGACAAAGGAGCTGTCGTCACAGATCAATTCGGCACGGCTGTCATTTGCGGAACCGGAAGACATGTTGAAGTATCTGGATATCGAACCCGGAGCAGTAAGCATTATGGGTTTGATGAATGACAAAGATCACGCTGTTAAACTGCTGATAGATGAGGATGTACTTAAAGAGGAATATCTTGGATGTCATCCCTGCGTGTGTACTTCAAGCCTTAAGATGAAAACAGCAGATGTTATAGAAATATTTCTTCCGGCAACCGGGCATGATTTCCAGACGGTTCATCTTGTTGGAGAAGATTAAGCTGCCCGGGAATGAAGACAGGATTTTGAAAATGAAAAATACTGTAAAGATCTTCCTGTTGATATTAATATTGACATTCTGTACAGGCTGCGCCACAGCTTCCGATACGGTCGGGGAAGTGTCCAATGCCGAAGGAGAGGATGAGAGCTTTGACAATCCTCTTATCGCACAGAGGGCAGATCCCTATGTTATCTACAATGAAGACGACGGTTATTACTACTTTACCTCTTCATGGCCGGCATACCGGGATGCCGAGCACGGATACGACAGGATTGCGATAAGAAGAAGTGCCTCTCTAAAGGGACTTGCAGAGGCCGAAGATAAAATAATCTGGAAGGCGCACTCTTCGGGAGCACAGAGCCATCATATCTGGGCGCCTGAAATTCATAAGATAGGCGAAAAATGGTATATTTACTATGCGGCGAATTCCGATAACGATATCTGGTCCATACGGCCCTGGGTGCTCGAATGCACGGATCCATCCAAACTTACGGATCCTGAGGCCTGGGTTGAGAGAGGAAGGTTTGTAAATAAGGCAGGTAACTATAACGGGGCTTTTAATGCTTTTTCCCTTGACATGACCACCTTTGAGAATAAAGGGAAGCAGTATGTCATATGGGCATATAAAACGGACGCGTCCAGGCTCCTGATGGCTGCGACAGATCCTTCAGAGCCGTGGAAGCTCATTTCCGATCCGATAATTCTTTCATCTCCGGAATATGACTGGGAAAAGGTCAACGAGATCGTAAATGAAGGGCCGGCAGTTTTAAAGCACGAAGGAAAAATATATGTGACATATTCTGCATCGGCCACAGGACCGGAGTACTGCATAGGGATGCTGAGTGCAGATGAAGATTCCGATCTTATGGATGCGGCGAGCTGGAGCAAATCGGAAACACCGGTACTTCAGTCCTCTGACTTTACGGATCAGTATGGCCCGGGACATAACTGCTTCACCGTGGATGAAACAGGGAATACCGTCATCGTATATCATTCCAGGGATCAGAAATGCTTTGACAACGAGTGTGAGTGGGCAGATGCCGACCCCTTATATGATCCCTGCCGGAATGCTAATCTGGCGTACGTGCATTATGCTGATGACGGAACCCCTGTCCTTAAGGATACAGGTTCAAAATAAACCTCAGGGGTTGGGATCGGATCGGGAAGCTGATCAGAAAGGATATTGTAATGTATATATACAGAGAAATGACAGAGGCGGACAATGAAGCTGTAGCTGCTCTTGTAAGGGATAATCTGAAACAGTTCGGGCTTGATATACCCGGGACTGTGTATTTTGATGAGGGGCTTGACAGGTTGAGTGATTTTTACGGGAATCATGAGCGCAGATATTTCGTTGTAGAGGATGAGGCCGGAAAGGTTATCGGGGGAATCGGTTTTGCAAGATTTGAACCGATGAAGGAGACAGCCGAACTTCAGAAACTGTATCTGGCCGATTCTGCTAAGGGTTCCGGGCAAGGCTATGCGATGATAGGATTTATTGAGGATAAAATGCGAGAGGCGGGCTATAAACAGTCATACCTTGAAACGCATGACAATCTTCAGGCGGCTATCCACATCTACGAAAAATGTGGATATAAAGAGATAGAGAGACCGAAGGA
>JAILBQ010000124.1 GCA_024680815.1 Lachnospiraceae bacterium
TACCCGCCTTCATTCAGGAGGTGAAAGAAGGGAATATTGAAAAGGCTTCTGAAATCATTGCCGCCTCCTCCGCCCTTCCCGCAGTCTGCGGCCGTGTCTGTCCCCAGGAGAGCCAGTGCGAGGGCGTCTGTGTTCGCGGAATCAAGGGTGAGAGCGTTGCTATCGGAAAGCTGGAGCGCTTTGTGGCCGACTATGCCAGGGAAAAGGGAATCAAGCCGAAGGGCGCGGATAATAAAAACGGAAAGAAGGTTGCCGTTATCGGCTCGGGCCCCTCGGGCTTAACCTGCGCGGGCGATCTGGCAAAAATGGGCTATGAGGTTACGATCTTCGAAGCCCTCCATAAGGCCGGCGGGGTTCTGGTCTACGGAATTCCCGAGTTCCGTCTGCCCAAGGAAGAGGTTGTGGCCGCAGAGGTGGCCAATGTCGAGGCTCTGGGCGTTAAGATCGAAACAGACGTCGTTATTGGAAAGAGCGTAAAAATCGACGAGCTCATGGAAAAGGAGGGCTTTGACGCGGTATATATCGCCAGCGGAGCGGGTCTTCCCCGGTTCATGAACATCCCCGGAGAACAGGCCCTGGGAGTTTATTCCGCCAACGAGTTTTTAACAAGAAACAACCTGATGAAGGCCTTCAGGGACGATTACGACACACCGATTGCCAGAGGAAAGAAGGTTGTCGTGGTGGGAGGCGGAAACGTGGCCATGGACGCGGCCCGTACGGCTCTCCGGCTCGGGGCCGAGACCTATATCGTCTACCGTCGTTCGGAAAAGGAGCTGCCTGCCCGTGTGGAAGAGGTGCACCACGCAAAGGAAGAAGGGATTCAGTTCCATCTTCTTACAAATCCCGTGGAGATTCTTGAGGACGAGAACGGCTGGGTACGCGGCATAAAGGTAATTAAAATGGAGCTGGGAGAGCCCGATGAGTCCGGAAGGCGCAGCCCCGTGGAGGTTCCCGGTTCGGAATATGAAATCGAGTGCGACACGGTCATCATGTCCTTAGGCACCAGCCCCAATCCTCTTATTTCCTCAACGACAAAGGGACTTGAGACCAATAAGCGCAAATGCATCGTGGCAAATGAGGAAACCGGAGAGACCAGCAAGAAGGGCGTATATGCCGGAGGAGATGCCGTGACGGGCGCGGCTACGGTTATCCTTGCCATGGGAGCCGGACGCGCAGCCGCGAAGGGGATTGACGAGTACCTTAAGGAAAACAAGTAGGAAAAAGTATGTTTTGTCCGCAGTGCAGAAGAGAATACCGGGAGGGCTTTGCCGAGTGCGCCTACTGTAAGGTGCCCCTTGTGGAGACCCTTCCGGAGGAAAATACTGAGCCGGAGGAAATCAACGCCGAAAGCGCTCCGGAGACCTTTGAGGAGTTCATAGAGGATATCATTCCCGACGAGGAGGTGCTCTCCGAAGCCGGAATGTCCAGAGAGGAATTCGTGGAGGCCCTCCAGGCCGAAATGGAAAAGGAGCGCGCCCCGAAGCCGAAGCGCTTCCGCACCGCCGAAGAGAGACTTTCTGATGTCAAAACCTCCGGCTGGACCTTAAGCGGAGTCGGAATCCTGGGGCTGCTTGCCATTATTCTCTGTGTGTCCGGAGTCCTTCCCATCCGTCTTTACGGCATAGCCTCGGTACTGACCTACGGGACGATGGGGATACTTTTCCTTGTTTTTGTCGTTATCGGCTTTAAGTCTCTTGCGAAGATTTCTTCTCTCACGGAGGAGTGCCGCACGGAAAAGGAAAAGACGAAGGAAATACGGGAATATATCCTGGGGAGCTTCACGGGTGAAAAAATCGACGAAGCCGTGAAGGATATGACCGATGAGGCAGGAGGCGCCTATTATGCCAGAATAGCCTTTATCCGGGAGTGGATGCTGGAAAAATACCCGGAGCTGGAGGCTTCATATGCGGACTATCTGATAGAGGATCTATATCAGGCGCTTTTTGAAGCATGAAGGTTTCCATACTCTGTGCGGGAAAGCTTAAAGAACAGTATCTCAAAGACGCGATGGCCGAATATTCCAAACGGCTGTCGCGTTATTGTAAATTTTCGGTGCTTGAGGTTACGGACGGGCCGGATATGGAGGCCGAGGCGGAGCGACTCTTAAAAAACATACCCTCAGACGCCGAGCTTTTCAGCCTGGAAATAGAGGGGAAAGGGTGTTCAAGCCCCGAATTCGCCGGATATTTTGAAGAGTGCATGAACGCCGGAAAGAGTCATATCTGCTTTCTTATCGGAGGATCGGAGGGTTTAAGCGAAAGGGTGAGAGCGGAAGCGTCAAGGCATATCAGCTTTTCCGCCCTGACCTTTCCCCATCAGCTTATGAGAGTGATTCTTGCGGAGCAGATTTACCGGGCGTTTAAAATAATAGCAAAGGAGCCGTATCACAAATGAGAATGGTGGAACTCATACAGAAAAAGAGAGACGGGCAGGCTTTAGGGGACGAGGAAATTTCATGGATGATTTCTTCCTACGTTAACGGGGAAGTCCCGGACTATCAGATGTCTGCCATGCTGATGGCCATTGTTTTAAAGGGAATGGACGAGAAAGAGACCACAACCATGACCCTTAAAATGGCTGACAGCGGTCAGAGGCTTGATTTGAGCGCCATTCCCGGTATCAAGGTGGATAAGCATTCCACGGGCGGCGTCGGGGACAAGGCCACTTTAATGCTTATCCCGCTCATTGCCTCTCTCGGCGTTCCGGTGGCCAAGATGTCGGGACGGGGACTGGGGCACACCGGAGGCACGATCGACAAGCTGGAATGCTTCCCGGGGTTTGATACCGGAATTGACAACGCCCGCTTCATCCGTCAGGTCCGGGAACTGGGCGGTGCTATTATGGGGCAGACCGAAGACCTCTGTCCGGCAGATAAAAAGCTCTATGCGCTCCGGGATGTGACGGGAACCGTGGAAAGCATTCCCCTCATAGCCTCCAGCATCATGAGCAAGAAAATCGCCGCCGGAGCGGACGCCATTGTTCTGGAGGTCATGTGCGGCTCCGGGGCCTTTATGAAAAACGAGAAAGACGCCCGTGCTCTTGCGGACAGCATGGTTAAGATAGGGAAGCTGTCGGGGAAACGCACCCATGCGGTCATAACAAACATGAATGAGCCCCTCGGAGAAGCCGTGGGAAATGCCCTGGAGGTTATAGAAGCCATCGAAACCCTGAAGGGCAGAGGAAATTCCGAACTTAAGGAGGTGGTCTTTGAGCTGGGAAGCCATATGCTGATCCTTAACGGACGGGCTGTGGACAGGGAAGAAGCCTTCTCTCTTATGCAGGACGTCATTGATGACGGAAGCGCGCTGAATAAGCTTAGGGAAATAGTAAACGCCCAGGGCGGAGACACGAAAGCCATAGACGATTATTCCCTCTTTCCCGCCGCGAAGGTTGTACGCAGCGTTAAGGCGGAGGAAAAAAAGTATCTTGCGGGAATGAACTGCGAGGAGGTGGGCCGGATCGTCTGCCGTCTGGGAGGCGGAAGAGAGGTAAAGGACGCAAAGGTGGATCTGTCCGTGGGAATGAAGCTCTTTAAAAAACAGGGAGACCTCCTTTCTCCCGGAGAAGTGATAGCCGAAATCCACGCCGGGGACGAAATGTCGGCCCTGGAGGCGGAACGCGCTTATCTCTCCTGCCTTGAGCTTTCGGATACCCCCGCGGAACGTTTAAAGCTGATTCTCGGAAACATCAGTTCATAAGGATAGTATGGAAGAAGTATACGACCGCATTGCCTGCAATGATCTCGAACATGTGCGAAACGTCTTCGGTGAGTTTGACTCCTATGGAAAGCTCATGGAGAACGAGCTTCATGTTTCCCTGGTCTTAAGAGACGGAGAAATAAGGATTACCGGGAAGGACGCCGGGGAAGTGGAGACGGCGAAGGGAGCGCTTACGGAGCTTCTGCGCCTTTCGGAGGCGGGGGAGATTATCGACCGTCAGAAGGTTGAGTATGTGATCTCCCTTTCCAGGGAGCATAAGGAGCAGCTCCTTGACAGACTCGGGAAGGATGTTATCTGCCATACGGTTCAGGGAAAGCCCGTAAAGCCCAAAACGGTGGGACAGAAGACCTATGTGGACGCCATAAGGGAGAGAATGATCGTATTCGGCATCGGACCGGCAGGTACGGGCAAGACCTATCTTGCCATGGCCATGGCGGTGCGTTCCCTTAAAAACGACGAAATAACCAGGATCATACTGACAAGACCCGCTATAGAAGCGGGAGAGAAGCTGGGCTTTCTTCCGGGAGACCTTCAAAGCAAGGTGGATCCCTATCTTCGTCCTCTCTATGACGCCCTCTACCAGCTTATGGGGCCCGAGGCTTTTCAGAGAAACATGGAAAAGGGGCTTATAGAGGTGGCGCCCCTTGCCTATATGCGTGGAAGGACGCTGGATAACGCTTTTATCATACTGGATGAGGCGCAGAATACGACACCGGCCCAGATGAAAATGTTTTTAACACGTATCGGTTTCGGTTCAAAGGTTATCATTACCGGAGACAAAACGCAGAAGGATTTATCCCCCGACACCGTATCCGGTCTGGACACGGCGGAACGGGTACTCCGGAATATAGAAGAAATTGCCTTCGTCTATCTGACAAGCGCGGATGTGGTGCGGCACCCTCTCGTGATGAAAATCGTACGGGCATACGAGGAGCACGAACAAAGAACACGTGCGCGTGAGAAGGGAAGATACGCAGGAATTCATGGAAGGAAAAAATAATTCCGGGAAAGGGCCGGAGGAAAGCGGCTTTAGAGTTGCCGCCGTTCTGATTTCCGTCCTTTCTCCGCTGTCGGCTTTTGCCGTTCTTTTTTTTCGATATGAGGATCTTTTTCTGAGCCTCTCAGGGGCTCTTATTATGCTGTGTACCGGCATTTCCGCGTCATGCACCCTGCTTTTCGAAAAAAAGAGAGGGAAGCTTTCCTTCGAAAACGCTTCCCACCCTTTAAGGGTTATTTTTTCTTTTATCATCGGTATTCTTCTTGCCGCTTCTTCGGGTCTTTTGCCTGAATTTCTCATCCCGCTCTCCTTTTTCGGGGTGCTTTTTGAGCTGATTACTTCTTTTGTTTCGGGAGTGATGCTTTTTTTTCCGGTGCTGACTCTTTCCGTACTGTCCTCCGGGGAGGGAGGCTTTTATTTCAGCTATTATTTCCTTACAGCCCTCCTTATTATGGTGCTTTGCAGCCATGTGAAGGAGCGGCTTCCGGTTTTAAAAAGCGTTCTTGTACTTTTTTTTTCAAGAATCGCCCTTTTTACGCTGTGGATGTTTTTTACGGGTACCGGGCCGTCTCCTGAACTCCTGTTTTCCGCTGCCGGAGGCCTCATAAGCGAGCTGGTCATCCTTTCTCTTATGCTTCCGAAGCTTGAGGGAAGCGTGGTGTTTCCCTGGAGGGAGAGGTTTACGGAGCTTAACGATCCCGAATACGAGCTTCTTTCATCCCTAAAGAAGGGGCACAGGGAAACCTATATCCGGGGGATTCATACGGCCTACCTGAGCGACCGGCTTAGCCTTAAGATCGGGGCTGACCGTTCTCTGGCAAGGGGCATAGCCTATTATCACGATATAGGGGTTCTGCTGGATCCTTCTGCCATACGGCCTTCCACGCTGGAGCTCTCGGAGGCCTATTCCTTTCCGCCAGCTCTTATAAAGTGCCTTGAGGAATATCCCTCGGGAAAAAGCAGGGGCCGGGCCATGGGACGTGAAACGAGCGTGGTCTATATCACTGAAAGGATAGTCCGTGCAATCAGGGATTATTATTTCGATCACCCAGGTGAGAATGCGGATTATGAGGAAATTATCGATACCGAGTTTTCCCTGCTTGAAAGGGACAGGAGTCTTTGCCGTTCCGCCCTTTCCTTTGAAGATTACTCTCAGATAAAAAAGAGCCTGAAACAGGAGAAGCTGTATTATGACTTTTTACGTTGAACCCCCGCCGGATAATTTTTCCGATCCGGGCTTTGACCGGGAAGGCATTGCCAGGGCGGTGGCGGAGGCGGTTTTAAAAAAAGAGGGCTGTCCCTTTGAAGCCCAGGTGTCCTTAACCTTTGTTTCACCCGGGGAAATCCGGGAATTGAACGCCAGGGAGCGGGGAGTGGACCGGGAAACCGACGTTCTGTCCTTTCCGATGATTGATTTTCCGTCTCCTGCGGATTATTCCTGCATCGAAGAAGGAAGTCCCGAATTTTTCGACCTGGACACCGGAGAGCTCCTTTTGGGGGACATAGTGCTTAATATGGAGCGCGTTTACACCCAGGCTGAAGAGTACGGTCACTCCGTAAAGAGAGAATTTGCTTTTCTTATCGCCCATAGTATGTTACACTTACTTGGGTTTGACCATGAAACAAAAGAAGACGAGATGGAGATGATCACCCATCAGGAAGAGGTGCTTGTCTCTCTTGGAATAGAACGGGAACGAGGTAGTTATGAAGTTTAAGGTAATAATCATTTCTGTGGCGGTAGCGCTGATTATTGTCGTGGCCGCTCTGATTTTCCGCGGAATGGGGAATAAAGACAATGCAGAAACCCCGATTGTTACAGAAGAGGTGGAGGAAGCTCCGGTAGAAGACCCTGAGGCATATTCAAACTTCGAAGAGTCAAAAACCGAGGCTGAGGCCGTTAATCCCAGCGGGATTTTAGCCGAATACGGCTATGTTTCCAGCTACGGAATGCCCCGGGAAGAAGAAGGGGATAAGGTTCGCAGCTACCTTACAGGGAAGCTTGTGGACTCATCCTACGGAAAGCGCCGGCCCATCGCGATTATGCTCAATAACATCAAGGAAGCCCAGCCCATGAGCGGCACCTCCATGGCGGATGTGTTCTACGAGTGTGTGGTGGAGGGGGGCTTAACCCGTATGATGGGCATTTTTGAAAACTATGATGCCCTCGATAAGATCGGATCCGTAAGGAGCTGCCGCAACTATTTCGTCTATTATGCTCTGGAATTCGATTCCATTTACTGTCACTACGGTCAGTCGGCCTATGCCATGCCGCTTCTGGAGATGGATTTCGTGGATAATTTAAGCGGTCTGGCCATGGAGGGCGACACTGTTTATTACAGGACAAATGACCGTACTCCGCCCCATAACGCCTACGCTTCGGCAAAGGGTATTGCCAAGGGTATTGAAATCAAGGGCTATGACGAGAACTACAGCCCGGATTACAAGGGGAAGTTTACCTTTGCCAATGACGGGGATGTCATCACTCCCTCCGCTGCGGGGGCCTATGACGCCGTGCACGTGGAACCCGGATATTTAATCAACAAGCCCTGGTTTGACTATAATCCCGAGGACGGAAAATATTACAGATTCGAGTATGACGAGCCGCAGATCGATGTGGAAGACAATACCCAGCTTGCGGTGGATAATATCGTGCTGCAGTATTCCGCCTGGGAGAAGGTGGATGAAAACGGTTATCTGGCCTTTGACTGCCATTCCGGCGGAAAAATGACCTACATAAGCCACGGAAAGGCCGTGGACGGTTCCTGGCAGCGTTTTGACGGGGATACCGGAGCGGTTCGGTATTTCGATACCGAGAAAAACGAGATCGTCTTCAACCAGGGAAAAACCTGGATACTTATCATACAGGATTCCACGGCGGATAAGGTCGTCGTGCGTTAGGGTAAGCAATGCCTTCCGGGAAGAGGGACAGAAAGCCGAAAGCTTCGAATTTCATTTTACAGGGCGGAATTCTGGCTGTTGCCGGTATAGTGACAAGAATTATCGGCCTGTTTTACCGGGTTCCGGTCACTAACATCATAGGCGACGAGGGAAACGGCTATTATGCGGCGGCATATCAGATATACAATATCATGCTGTTGATTTCCTCGTACTCACTGCCCCTTGCAATCTCAAAGATTGTTTCCGCCCGCTATTCCAAACAGCAATATACGAATTCAGCCAGGGTCTTTCACGGAGGCCTTATTTTTGCGTGTTTTTCCGGGGGACTGGTGGGATCGCTGATTTTCTTCTTCCCGGATTTCTTCGCGGGAACATTGATGAGCGAACCTATGAGCGCCATCGCCCTCCGGGTTTTTGCCCCCACTCTGCTTATAGTGGCTGTAATGGGAGTGGTGCGCGGGTATTTCCAGGGGATGGGCACGATGATTCCCACCGCCATTTCCCAGATCATAGAGCAGATAGTCAACGCGGTGGTTTCGATCCTTGCGGCCCGCTTTCTCTACGGCTACGGAAAGAAGGTGGCAGCCCTGCTGCAGAGCGAGCATTACGCAAGCGCCTACGGCGCCGCCGGCTCAACTCTGGGCACCAGTGTTGGCGCCCTTGCGGGCCTTTTGTTCCTGCTGCTGGTATTGCTCTTTGTTTCGGCATCCTTAAGGAGAGCCAGGCGGAATGAGGAAATTCACCGGAAGGAGGGCATGTTCTATATCCTCAGGCTCATCCTCCTTACGGCGGTGCCGGTAATCTTAAGCACGGCAATCTACAATGTCAGTGACGTGCTGGATAACGGCATCTTCAATAAAATCATGACCCTCCAGGGACAGGGAGTTGAAAAGACCGTGATCTGGGGCGTGTATTCGGGAAAATACAAGCTTTTAATGAATATCCCCATAGCCCTGTCCAACGCCATGTGCGCCTCAACCGTGCCTGCTCTGGCGGCAGCCATTGCGGCGGATAATAAACGGGAGGCGGCAAGGAAGGTTTCGGCCGCCATGCGTTTTACCATGCTTATCGCTTTTCCCTGCTGTGTGGGTCTTGGGGTTCTGGCAAAGCCCGTGCTTTCCATGCTCTTTAACGGAGAAATTGACCTGGCGGCCGCTCTTGTTCGGGCCGGCTGTATTTCAATTATCTTTTTCTCCATGTCCACCCTGAGCAACGGAGTACTGCAGGGCATAAACCACATCAATCTTCCTGTACGCAACGCCATTATCTCCCTTATTCTCCATCTGGGCGCGCTCTATGTAATGCTCGCGAAGCTTCACTGGGGGATATACGCCGTACTTATAGCGAATATTCTCTTTGCCTTTTTCATGTGCGTTTTAAACCAGTGGTCCATAAAACGCCATCTGAATTACCGCCAGGAGATGGTAAGAACCTTTTTCGTGCCTGCCCTTTCCTCCCTGCTTATGGGTGCTGTGGTTTTCGGAGTGAATAAGCTTTTTGCCCTGTTCCTTCCGGCTGTGGCCGCAACCCTTTCAGCCATCGCGCTGGGTGGTGTGATCTATTTCATATGCATATTGAAACTCAGGGGAATAAGGGCGGAGGAGCTTTATGAGGTTCCCTTCGGGAAGACTCTTGCCGGCATAGCCGAAAGGCTGCATCTCTTATGAGCCGTGTGGCGGTGGCGGGGGGAGGCGCCTCGGGAATGACGGCGGCCGTATTCGCCTCCCGCGCCGGGGCGCAGGTGACGATTTTTGAGCGAAACGACCGTGTAGGGAAAAAGCTCCTTATGACGGGAAACGGCAAATGCAATCTGACCCATGAGAACGTGACGGAGAAGGCCTTTCATACCTTCTCCTCACCGGGGTTTATAGCAAAAGTTCTGGATGACTTTTCGGCGGAGGATACCCTTGCTTTTTTTTCCGGCCTCGGGATTCATACCCGCGTCAGATCCGGCGGAATATATCCCTATCCCGAAACAGCCTCGGCAGTGCTGGATGTGCTTCGTATGGAGCTTAAGCGCCTTAATGTGCGCCTCCTTACGGGCAGAAAGGTGAGCGGGATTAAAAGGGACGGACAGGGGCGCTTTTTCGTGAATACCGTTCCCCGTGCGGGAGCTCCTGAAGAGCCCTTTGACGCGGTTATTTTAAGCTGCGGAGGAGCGGCCGCGCCGAAAACAGGCTCCGACGGAAACGGCTTTGACCTGGCAGAAGCCCTGGGGCTTCCGGTGATAAAGCCGCTTCCGGCCCTGACCATGATAAAAAGCTCCGCTCCTTTTTTTAAGGGAATTGCCGGGGTTCGCGCTGAGGCTTCCCTTAAGCTTATATCAGAGGGAAGGCAGCTCGGATACTCCAGGGGAGAGCTTCAGCTGACAGACCGGGGGCTTTCGGGAATCTGTGCCTTTGACCTTTCCGGGACGGCGGGGCGGGAAATCGACAGGGGCAGGGAGTGTACTGTGGTTGTAAATTTTCTGCCTGACTATGACCTTCCCGGAGCGGAGGCTCTTCTGAAAAACAGGTTTTTATCCCATCCCGAACGCAAGGCGGCCGAAAACCTGACCGGCCTTTTTCATAAACAGCTGAATTCGCTTTTTTTAAGGCTCCTCGGAGTTTCTCCCGAGGCTCCCTCAAAGAGCATGACGGAAAAGAATATTTCCGGCCTCGCTTCGTTTGTGACCGCGCTTTCAGTTCCGGTTACCGGTGTCGGGGATTTTTCCCGGGCCCAGATTACCTCGGGCGGGGTGGAGCTATCAAGCATAGGAGAAAATTTCGAAGTAAAATCCGTTCCCGGCCTTTTTATAACCGGCGAGCTCCTGGACGCTGACGGCATCTGCGGCGGCTACAACCTGCAATGGGCCTGGAGCAGCGGTGCGCTGGCGGGTATGGCCGCAGCCGGGACGGGAAAGAAGACCGGACGATGATACGGATATCCCAGATGAAATTCGAGGAAGAAGCTCCCGAGGCGGTACTGCTGTGCCGTGCCGCCAAGCTTCTGAGGCTGGATATAAGTGAAATAAAGGATTTAAAGGTCATAAAGCGCTCCCTGGACGCAAGGCGGAAAAACAGGATACTTCATGTCTATACAGTTACGCTGCGCACGGATAACGAGGACACTCTCAAGGACCGGATAAGAAACAGGAACATCGCCTTTCTTAAGGAGGAGCGCTACTCTGTGCCGGAGAAAGTGTCCTTCGACGGTAAACGGGAGAGGCCCGTGGTTGTGGGCTTCGGCCCCGCGGGGATTTTTGCCTCCTTCCTGCTTGCGAAGGCGGGGCTTTGCCCCGTTGTTTTCGAGCGGGGGAGCGAAGCCGGAAGAAGGAGAGAAAAGGTTGAAGCCTTCTGGAGGGGCGGCGGACTTGATGAAGAGTGCAACGTGGCCTTCGGAGAAGGCGGGGCAGGCACGTTTTCCGACGGGAAGCTCAATACACTTGTAAAAGATCCTTCAGGGAGGAAGGTTTTTGTTCTGGAAACCCTTGTGCGCTTCGGAGCGGATCAGCGGATATTAACCGACGCATCTCCCCATATAGGGACGGACAGTCTCATAAAAATCGTAAGCGCTCTCCGGGAGGAAATAGTAAGGCTGGGGGGCACGATTTATTTTGACAGGGCCGTAACGGGCTTTATAATCACCGGTGGACGTTTAAGTGCCCTGGAGGTCCCGGGAGGAGAAAAAATACCGGTAAGGCGCTGTATCCTCGCTGTCGGGCATTCCGCCAGGGACACCTTCGGGCAGCTTTTAAACTCCGGCTTCGATATGGAAGGCAAGGCCTTTGCGGTGGGGCTTCGCATTGAGCACCTGCAGCGGCATATCAATCTTGCCCGCTACGGGAAAGAGGACGCAGGGCTGGGCGCGGCAGCCTATAAGGTGACCCATAAGTGCGCCGACGGCAGAGGGGTCTATTCTTTCTGTATGTGCCCCGGAGGTTTCGTCGTTAACGCCTCCAGTGAAAAGGGGTATCTTAATATAAACGGCATGAGCTATTCGGGCAGGGACGGGGAAAACGCCAACAGCGCCATTGTCGTTACCGTAAATCCGTCGGATTTTTCCGGTTCCTCCCCCTTAAGCGGGGTGGAATTTCAAAGGCGGCTTGAAAAGGAGGCCTTCCGTCTGGGGGATGGCGAGATTCCGGTTCAACGCCTGGAGGACTTTATAAAACACAGAAAAAGTGAAGCTTTCGGGGAGGTAAGGGCGGCAATTAAGGGAAAATACCGTTTTGCCGATTTACGGACCATTCTGCCCGAAAAGCTTAACCTGGATATTTTGGAGGGGATAAGCGACTTCGGAAGGAAGCTTCCGGGCTTTGACAGTCCCGATGCCCTTTTAAGCGGCGTGGAAAGCAGAACCTCCTCCCCGGTCCGTATCCTTCGGGATGAGGGCCTGGAATCCAACATCCGTGGGCTTTTTCCCTGCGGAGAGGGGGCGGGCTACGCCGGGGGCATAATGTCCGCTGCCATGGACGGAATGAAGTGCGCGGAAAAGGTGATACAGGGGTTTAATTGTGACTGACAGAGATGAACTCAGAAATAAATACCGCAGAATCCGGGATTCCATTGAGCCGGCCTTACGTCGCTTTCTTTCCGGAAAGATCGGGGAGCGGCTTTTCGGCCTTCCTCTCTTTAAGGAGGCGCAGTCCGTATTTTTTTATCATTCCTTCGGCTCTGAGGTTGAAACTCCGGAGATGATTAAAACAGCCCTTTCGGAGGGAAAGCTTGTGGCCCTTCCCCGGGTGCTTGACGATAAAGCCATGCGCTTTTATTTTGTGGAAGACCTTGAAAGTCTTGAAATAAGCCGCTTCGGTGTGCCTGAGCCGCCAAAGGAGGGACTCTGCGCCATTTCCGAGCCGGATCTTGTTATCGTGCCGGGTCTTGTTTTCGACCGTGAGGGGAACCGTCTGGGCTACGGAAAGGGATATTACGACAGGTTTTTCAAAACCCTGCCCTACGGCGTTTCGAAGGCGGCCCTCGCTTTTGACGAACAGCTTTCCGATACCGTGATAAAGGAAGAATACGATGTGCCTGTGGATTTGATAATCACACCCTCGGAGGTTATGGAGATTTGACGGAAAAGAGCAATGATATTTCCGCCCTGAAGGAGGCGGTGCTTAAGCGTTCGGAAGTTCTCGGACATACCTTAAGGGCTGATGTCGTAACCTTCGGCTGCCAGATGAATGAAAGGGATTCCGAGAAGCTTAAGGGAATACTTAAAACGGCCGGATTTGAGCTTACCGATGAAGAGGAGGGGGCCGACCTTGTGCTCTACAACACCTGTACGGTCCGGGATAATGCCGCGCAGCGTGTTTACGGCCGCCTCGGGGTTTTAAAGCGGGAGAAGCTCAAAAACCCCTGGCTGATTACGTGCCTGTGCGGGTGTCTGATGCAGGAGGAGGGAAGTGCGGATGAGGTGTTGAGGCGTTATCCGTATGTGGATCTGATTTTCGGCACCCAGAATATCGCCCGCTTTCCGGGACTTCTCCTGAAGGTTATATCCGGAGAGGAACAGGTGCTTGAAATCCTTAAAGAGCCGGCCGGGTCTCATGAGAGCCTTCCCGCAGAGCGTAAATACCCTTTCAAAAGCGGCGTCAACATCATGTATGGCTGTGATAATTTCTGCAGCTACTGCATCGTGCCCTTTGTACGGGGCAGGGAGAGAAGCAGGGAGGCAGCGGAGATTCTTAAGGAAATCGAAAGCCTGGTGCGCGACGGGGTTAAGGAGGTCATGCTGCTGGGGCAGAATGTCAATTCCTACGGGAAAGGTCTCCCCGATCCCGTAAATTTCGCCGCTCTCTTAAGAGAGGTGGAAAAAACTCCGGGGCTTGAACGCATCCGTTTTATGACCTCCCACCCGAAGGATTTATCGGATGAGCTTATAGAAGTCATGGCCTCCTCCGGAAAGATCTGCCGCCATCTTCACCTTCCTCTCCAGTCCGGTTCTGACAGGATTCTTGAGGATATGAACAGGCACTATACGAAGGAGAGCTATCTTTCGCTGGTGCACAGACTCAGAAACGCCATGCCGGAGCTTGCCATCACCACGGATATAATTGTGGGCTATCCCACTGAAACCCGGGAGGATGTGGAGGATACAATTGACGTTGTAAAACGGGCGGAATTTGAAGGCGCCTTCACGTTTATTTATTCAAAGCGCGCGGGAACAAAAGCCGCCTCCCTTCCCGAAACGAGGGATTCGGGGGAGATCGGCGCCTCCTTTGACCGGGTGTTAAAGACGGTACAGGAGGTTTCCTCGGAACGGCTTAAACGTTTTACGGGAAAGCGGATGAGCGTTCTGGTGGAGGGAGTTAACGAAAGAGACCCGAAGCTTTTGTCGGGAAGACTTTCACAGAATACGGTTGTGCATTTCCCCGGAGAGGCTTCCGCTGTCGGGTCGATAGTCCCGGTGCGGCTCACAGCCTGCAGAGGCTTTTATTTCCTCGGGGAACGACAGGACTGAAATATGCCGGAAGAAGATTTAAGCAATGTTTCTCCGATGATGCAGCACTACCTTGCAACAAAGGAGACTTATAAAGACTGCATACTCTTTTACCGTCTCGGCGATTTTTACGAGATGTTCTTTGATGACGCCAAAACCGTTTCGAGGGAACTGGAGCTGACCCTCACCGGTAAAACCTGCGGGCTTAAGGAGAGGGCCCCCATGTGCGGGGTTCCGTTCCACTCGGTGGACACCTATATCACCAGACTCGTGGGCAGGGGCTACAAGGTGGCAATCTGCGAACAGATGGAGGATCCGGCCACCGCGAAGGGAATGGTCAAAAGAGAGGTGGTGCGCATCGTCACCCCCGGAACCAACACCAATACCGCCGCCATCGAAGAGAGTGAAAACAATTTCCTGATGTGCGTCGTTTCAGAGGATGAAATTATAGGAATTTCCGTAGCGGACGTGACCACCGGGGAATATTACGTGATGGAGGCTCTGAGTCTGCGGGAGTTTGCGGATGCCCTGGCAAGATATGCGCCGAAGGAGATTCTCTCAAATCAGGCCTTCGCGATTTCGGGAGTTGACAGTGAGGATCTGAAGTCAAGACTCGGAATTTATTTCCATGTGCTTGAGGGAAGAATGTTCGATCCCGCTGCCGCTAAAAAGCTTCTTATGGAGCACTTCAGGGTCGCGAGTCTTAACGGGCTGGGACTCCATGATATGACGGCGGGGCTTTCCGCCGCCGGGGCTCTGATGCGTTATCTCTATGATACCCAGAAAAACACCCTTTCAAACATCGTGGAAATAACCCCGGTTTCGACTTCGAAATATCTTGTGATAGATTCCTTTACCATGCGGAACCTGGAGCTTATTGTAACTCTAAGGGAAAAGCAGAAAAAGGGGAGTCTGCTCTGGGTTCTGGATCACACCAGAACCGCCATGGGCGCAAGAATGCTTAAAAGCATGATTGAGCAGCCCTTAATCGACCGCTCCCTGATAGACAGGCGTCTTGACGCGGTTTCAGAGCTTAAGGACTCTGTTATGGACAGGGATGAAATCCGGGAATACTTAAGCGGCATCTACGATCTGGAGAGGCTTATGTGCAGGGTAAGCTTCGGCTCCGCCAACCCCAGGGATCTGATTGCCCTTAAGGATTCCCTGAAGCTCCTGCCGGGAATAAGGGCCGTGTTAAAGGATCTGTCCGCCCCTCTTTTTAAGGAGCTTTTAAATGACATCGATCCCTTAAGCGATATTGCAGACCTTATCGGGAGGGCGATAGATGATGACGCCCCCCTTACCCAGAAAACAGGGGGGATAATCCGGGAAGGCTATTCCGAAGAGGCCGATGAACTCAAAGCCGCCGGAAGCAACGGGAAACAATGGCTTGCCGAGCTGGAGGAAAAGGAAAGGGAAAAAAGCGGAATCCGTTCGCTTAAAATTAAATTCAACAAGGTTTTCGGCTATTCCTTTGAGGTTTCAAGGTCCTTCCTGTCCCAGGTTCCGGAGCACTTTATCCGTAAACAGACCCTCTCCACCGGGGAGCGCTTCGTCACGGAGGAATTAAACAACCTCGCGGATACGATTTTAAACGCCGAGGAAAAGCTTAAAAACCTGGAATACGCGCTGTTTGACGAGGTGAGGGAGCACTGCGCCGAAGCGGTGGGGAGGATTCAGAAGACGGCCAGGGCATTGTCTCTCCTCGACTGCCTCCAGTCCCTGGCATACGTTGCCGAAAAAAACCGTTATTCACGTCCGAAGCTTAATGAAGACGGAATAATACATATTCGCGCGGGCCGTCACCCGGTGGTTGAAAAAATGCTGGGAGAGGAGAATTTTATTTCAAACGACGTGCTCCTGGACACCGGGAAAAACATGATCTCGATAATAACCGGCCCCAATATGGCCGGGAAATCCACCTATATGCGGCAGACCGCCCTTATAGTCCTTATGGCCCACCTGGGATCCTTCGTGCCCGCCGAAAACGCGGAAATATCCATCGTGGACAGGATTTTTACAAGGGTCGGGGCCAGCGATGATCTCTCCACCGGCCAGTCCACCTTTATGGTGGAGATGACAGAGGTTGCCAATATTTTAAGAAACGCCACGTCTAAAAGTCTGCTTATTCTGGACGAAATCGGCAGAGGTACCTCAACCTTCGACGGCCTTTCCATAGCCTGGGCCGTGGTGGAATTTTTAAGCCGTAAGCGCTCCGGAGCCCGGACCCTCTTTGCCACCCACTATCATGAACTCACGGAGCTGGAGGGGCGGCTTAAAAACGTGAATAATTACTGCTTTGCGGTAAAGGAAAAAGGGGACGACGTGGTGTTCTTAAGGAAGGTGGTGCGGGGCAGCTCCGACCGTTCCTACGGTATCCATGTCGCCAGGCTGGCAGGTGTGCCCGACGAGGTTGTGGAGCGCTCGGAGGAGCTTCTTTCAGAGCTTACGAAAAATGATATTATCTCCGGAATCCGCCGCACGGCCTTAAGAGAGAACGGCTGGGAATACCCGGAGGAGGCGGGAGAGGAATACTATCAGCTCTCCCTCTTTGATAATCCCGCAAAATCCGTTGTGGAAGAGAAAATAAGAAAAGCCGAGATTTCTCGGATGACGCCTGTGGAGGCCTTAAACTTCCTGTTTGAACTTCAGCAGATGTTGAAGTAAGTTTCTGAAAGTGCTGCTCTCCATGAGTGCGTCAGCACGGAGCAATCCGCACTTTCATAACCGGTGTTCCCGCGAATTATGCGGCATGGTTATTTATTATGGGTTTAATTAATATTCTGGATAAGGCAACAATAGATAAAATCGCGGCCGGAGAAGTGGTGGAAAAACCGGAATCCGTCGTCAAGGAGCTGGTTGAAAACGCCATAGATGCCGGAGCGGGCCATATTTCCGTGGAGCTTCGCTCAGGCGGAACGGAGCTTATACGTGTCACGGACGACGGAAGGGGGATTGCCCCGGAGGACGTGAGAAATGCCTTCATGCCCCACGCCACAAGCAAGCTTTCGGCCATAGAGGATCTTCTGACAATAAACAGCCTGGGCTTTCGCGGAGAGGCCCTTTCAAGCATCAGCGCGGTTTCCATGACGGAGCTGATAACGAAATGCCCCTCGGAGGTAACGGGGGTACGTTTCTGCATCGAGGGAGGCGTTGAAACGTGCTATGAGGAGGTGGGAGCGCCGGAGGGAACTACGATTCTGGTGCGCTCCCTTTTTTACAACACTCCGGCCAGAAAAAAGTTTTTAAAATCAGCCGCCGCCGAGGGAAGCGCCGTTTCCTCCCTGATGGAGCAGTTTGCCTTAAGCTATCCGGATATTTCCTTTCAGGTTAAAATCGGCGGGAAGGATATTCTTTCGACTACGGGGAATGGAGACCTGAGAGAGGTTATCTACCGCGTTTACGGACGTGAAATATCCAAGGAGCTTATGCCCCTTGAGGCGTCCCGGGACGGAATGCGTCTTTCGGGCTATATCGCCGGACCGGTTATCGTACGTAAAAACAGATCGATGGAAATCTTTTTCGTAAACGGCCGACCGGTTCATGACCGGGTATTGTGCCGGGCGTCCGAAGATGGCTACGCCGGCTTTCTTATGCAGCATTCCTTTCCGTTTGTGGTTCTCTCCCTCACCCTCCCCGGAGATGAGGTGGATGTGAACGTCCATCCCAGAAAAAGCGAGGTCAGGTTCATGGAGGAAAACGCCGTGTTTTCCTTTGTGCGTTCCGCGGTTTCGGATACCCTTTCCGGGGCGCAGCTGATAAGACGGGTGCGTTTGGAAGAGTTCACTCCCTTTATGGAAAAAACCGGAGAAGATGAACCCGAACCCGAACCGGTAAAAATCCCTTATGTGTCTCCGGCGCTTCCGTTTGAAAAAAAACGTATAAGCGAAGAAGCCTTCAGGGAAGAGCTTCCGGAGAGCGTCTCTTTTCCGACGGAAGAAGAGCAGCCGGATTTTTTCTCCGAAGGGCTTCTTACACGGAAGGCCGTGGATGAATACCGCTTTGTGGGACAGGTTTTCAAAACCTTCTGGGTTATAGAGTACCACGGGGAAATGCTGATAATCGACCAGCACGCGGCCCACGAAAAGGTAAAATACGAGCGTCTTATGAAGGGGCTTAAGGAAAGAAAAATCCCCTCACAGCTCTGCGCCCCACCTGTTATCGTAACCCTGAATTCAGCCCAGAGCCATGCCTTAAAGGAATATCTGAAGGCTTTTACGGACCTGGGTTTCGAGATTGAACCCTTCGGAGAAAACGACTACGCGATACGGGCCGTTCCTTCCGACCTCTATGGTCTTGAGGAGGAGGAGCTCTTTATATCCCTTCTGGACGAAATGAGCGACACCCGCTTATATTCAGATATAAGCGTGCTCCACGACAGACTGGCCACCATGGCCTGCAAGGCGGCGGTAAAGGGTAATACCGTTCTTTCCGAAGCTGAGGCAAGGGCCCTTATCGAAGAGCTTCTTTCTCTCGAGCAGCCCTATAACTGCCCCCACGGGCGCCCCACCATGATCCGTTTTTCCGAGCGGGAGCTGGAAAAGCTTTTTAAGAGAATCGTTTAAGGTTTTTATGGATAAACAGAAGCTCATAATATTGTCCGGACCCACGGCTGCAGGGAAGAGTGCACTTTCCCTCTCTCTGGCCGGGCGCTGCGGCATGGAAATAATTTCGGCGGATTCCGTCCAGGTATACCGGGGGATGGATATCGGCTCGGCCAAGCTTTCCCTTTCCGAAAGAGAGGGCATACCCCACTATCTTATCGACATACTGGATCCGATGGAGGAGTTTAACGTCGCCTCCTTCTGTGAAGAGGGAAAGAAGGCAATTGAGCGAATTGTCTCACGGGGAAAGCTTCCGCTCATTGTGGGCGGCACAGGCTTTTATATCCGGGCCCTCCTCTACGACGTGGATTTTTCCGCCCCGGGGGCCGATCCCGTTCTGCGCTCCTGCCTTGAGGAGGAGGCGGAAAGAGAGGGTAAGGAAGCCCTGCACGCGCGCCTTAAAGCCCTGGATCCCGCCTCGGCTGAGGCCATTCCTCCGGGAAACGTAAAAAGAGTGATAAGGGCTCTGGAATACGCTCTTCTTACCGGAGGAAAAATCTCGGAGCACAACGCCCTGATGCGCAGCAGGGAAGCCTCTTACGATTTTTCCTATTTTGTGCTGACCCTTCCCAGGGAAGAGCTCTACCGGAGGATTAATCTAAGGGTGGATAAAATGATGGAAGCGGGGCTCCTTGACGAAGTCCGCTCTCTGAAGGAGGCTGGCTGCACCCCGGGAATGACCTCGATGCAGTCTTTGGGTTACAGGCAGCTTCTGCGGTATTTAAACGGGGAGAGAAGCCTTCCGGAAGCGGTGGAGGACATAAAAAAGGAGACCAGGCATTTTGCCAAAAGGCAGATGACCTGGTACAGGAGGGAGAGGGACGTGATTTTTATTGACAAAAACGACTTTTCCTCGGACGGGGAGATACTCGAAAAAATCATGTCTGTTGCGGGACTGAAGGAGATTTCATGAAGAATTTATATAAAGAAATGGGTATAAGCGAAAGGGTTTTTGAATACGGAGAAGAAATCCTTTCGGGACTTAAAGAACGTTTCAGGGAGATTGACGAGGGGGCGGAATATCATCAGCTGAAGGTCATTGACGCCATGAGAAGGGAGCATGTGGGAGAGGCCTGCCTTACGGGCACTACGGGCTACGGCTATGACGACATCGGACGGGATACGCTGGAGAGAGTATATGCCGGCCTGTTCCGCGGAGAGGATGCGCTGGTGCGGCCCCAGATAACCTGCGGCACCCACGCCATCGCCCTGGCGCTCTTTTCCAACTTAAGGCCCGGGGACGAGCTTTTAAGCATTGCGGGAAAGCCCTATGACACCCTGGACAAGGTCATAGGTTTAAGAGAGGACAAAGGATCTCTTGCGGAATACGGCATCACCTACGCCGAAACGGGGCTGACAGAAGAGGGGGACTTTGATTACGAAGCCATTCGGGAAAAGCTTAATGACAGGACGAAAATCGTCTGGATCCAGCGCTCAAAGGGTTATGCCTCCCGTCCCTCCCTTTCGGCGGAAAAAATCGGAAAAGCTGCGGCCTTTGTACACGGCCTGAGACCGGAAACCGCCGTGATGGTGGATAACTGTTACTGCGAATTTGTGGAAAGAGAAGAGCCTCTTTTACTCGGAGCTGATCTTATAGCAGGCTCCCTTATAAAAAATCCGGGAGGGGGACTGGCTCCCATCGGAGGGTATCTTGCGGGAAAGCGGGAGCTCGTGGAAAATGCCGCGAACCGCCTTACGGCCCCGGGGCTGGGCAGAGAGGTCGGAGCCTCCCTCGAAGTTCTCCGCTCCCTTTATCAGGGGCTCTTTCTTGCTCCGGCGGTGACGGCTTCGGCCCTTAAGGGAGCCGTTTTTGCAGCCTTCCTCTATGAGGGGCTGGGAGTTAAGGCTTTCCCCGGGGCAGAAGAGGAAAGGCACGATATTATCCAGTCCCTTGAATTCAACGATCCGAAAGCCCTGATAGCCTTCTGCCGGGGCATTCAGGCCGCCTCTCCGGTGGACAGCTTCGTGCGGCCCTCTCCGGCACCGATGCCGGGCTATGAACATGAGGTCATAATGGCCAGCGGAGCCTTTATATCCGGCTCTTCCATAGAGCTTTCCGCCGACGGGCCCTTAAGACCCCCCTACAGCGCCTATTTTCAGGGAGGTCTCACCTTCCCGCATGCCAAATTCGGAATTCTAAATTCTTTGGAATATCTTTACCGCGAGGGATTGATTGTGTTATAGTATAGGTTACGTTTAAGACGCGCATTTCAAAGAAATCCTTTCTTTCGGGAGAAGAAAGGAAAAGCATGCATAAAAAAATCAAAGACCTGCCGGAATCGGAGCGGCCCTATGAAAAGGCCCTTCGTTTCGGTGTGTCCGTGTTGAGCGATGCCGAGCTTTTAGCCGTGTTTTTAAGGAACGGCACAAGGGAGCTTACGGCGATGGAGCTGGCTGTAAGTATGCTTAAGCTCTGTGTGCCCGAAGGTTGTGTTTCGTCTCTTAAGCGGATGTCCTTCGAGGAGCTTAAGGCCATTCCGGGAATCGGAAAGGTCAAAGCGATTGAGCTTATGTGTCTCTTCGAGTTTTCGGGGAGACTGTGGCGCGCCCAAATCGCGGAGAAGGAGCAGTTCGATACCTCCGCTAAATGTGCTTCCTACTTCATGCAGTCCTTAAAAGGACTTGACAGAGAGGAAGTGCACCTCCTGCTGCTGGACGGAAAATGCCGCTTTCTCAGCGATCACTGCCTGTCCGTAGGGTCGGTCAACGCCTCCGTGGTTTCTCCCAGGGAGGTTTTTCTGGAGGCTCTTAAAAAACGGGCGGTCTGTTTTTTTATCGTACATAATCACCCCAGCGGCGATCCCGCCCCCAGTCCGGAGGATGTGAAAATCACCGCAAAGCTCTTTAAAGCCGGGGAATTAATGGATATAAGGCTTCTGGACTCGCTGATTATCGGCGAGGGCAGGTATGTGAGCTTAAGGGCGAACGGACTGCTGCAGTAAAGGGACTGCGTCCGTACCTGTATAAGTGCTGTAAATCAGATTAAGGAGATATACACAGAAAATGCCAAGTGCTGCGTTCGGGATCGATCTCGGAACCGGAAATATTAAAATATACAATAATGCCGACGGAATGATCATGCGCGAAAAGAACATGATCGCCATTATGAATAAAAAAGAACTGTTTGCCTACGGGGATGCCGCCTTTGAAATGTTTGAAAAGGCCCCGGGAAACATCAAGATTTCCTATCCCCTTTCCTTCGGTGTCATAGCGGATATAAAAAACATGCAGACGGTTCTTCGGTGCTTCATAAACGAGCTGACCCATAACAAGAACAGCGGGGCGGACTATTATATCGCGGTTCCCACCGATGTGACCGAGGTGGAGAAGAGGGCGTTTTACGATCTGGTAAGCGATGCCAATGTCAAGGCGAAGAAGATCATGGTGGTGGAAAAGGCCATTGCCGACGGCCTCGGACTGAATATCGACGTCAAAACAAGCCAGGGAGTGATGATTGTTAATATCGGCTTTGAAACCACGGAGATATCCATTCTCTCCCTGGGGGGCATCGTCCTTTCAAAGCTGATAAAGGTGGGAGGTCGGAAATTCGACGAGGCGATCAGGGGAGCCATCCGTAAGGAATATAATCTGGTGATAGGAGAAAAGACGGCGGAAAAGGTCAAGGTTTCCTTAAACGAGCTCTCGGAGGAAGACGTGGATGCGGTGGTCTACGGCAGGGACATAGTGACCGGCCTTCCTGTGGAGCGGAAAATCCCCACCGACCTCGTGGACATGTGCTTAAGCGAGCTGGTGGAAAACATAGTGGACAGCATAAAGGTTATTCTGGAGCGGACTCCGCCCGAGCTGTCCGCGGATATATACCGCCACGGCATTTTTTTAACCGGCGGCAGCGCCCATATGCATAATCTGGATCTTCATATCAGCAGGGGCACCAATCTTAAGGTCAATCTTGCGGAGGATTCCATAGACAGCGTGGCCAACGGCCTGGCCCGGGTCATAAAGGACGACAACTTCCGGAGTGTTGCCTATGCGATAGAGGGAATGAGCAGGTAGAGGGGAATGGCGAGAGTCAAGCTCAAACGAAAGAAAATCGTTATTCCCAGCCGCTATATTCTGCTTATCATTGCTCTTTTATGCGTCGCCATGATGCTGCTGACATTTTTTACGGACGCGGTGAGCGCTCCCCTTTCGGGAATTGCCTCCATAACGGTGCTTCCCTTTGAAAGAGGGTTTGACAGGCTGGGAGAACGCTTCAGCGAGCGAATGGAGGAATTGCAGAAGGTCCGCTCCCTCCTTTCGGAAAACGAGGCCCTTAAGGAGAGGGTTGACGAGCTGACCAGACAGAACAGCGCCCTGACAAGAGACCGCTATGAGCTCTCCGAACTCAGGGAGTTTTACGGCCTGTCGGAGCAGCTGGAGAATTACGATACCGTGGGCGCCAGAGTCATAGGAAAGGATCCGGGAAACTGGTTTAATGTTTTTTTAATTGACAAGGGAGCCGATGACGGTCTGGCCAGGGATATGAACGTGATTACCGGAAGCGGGCTCGTGGGGCTTGTCACGGAAGTGGGAGCAAACTGGGCCAGCGTCCGTTCGATCATTGATGACAGCAGCAATGTTTCGGCTATGGTGCTTTCCACCTCGGACACTCTCATAGTAAGCGGCGATCTTAAGAAAATGGCCAGCAATGAGATCACCTTTGAACACCTCCTGGACGAGGAAGACGCGGTGGCTGTGGGAGATCAGATTGTCACCAGCATGATATCGGACAAATACCTTCCCGGCATCAATATCGGCTTTATAAATTCTGTGGATATGGATCCGAACAATCTGACAAAGTCGGGAACACTCACTCCCAGCGTGGATTTCAAGCATATCAACGTGGTGCTTGTGATCAGAGAGCTTAAGGCCGGCAAGGCCAGGGAGATAACTGCGGGAGAGAGCTCGGAGAACAACAGGCGCGGGGAAAATCGGAATTGAAGCGAAAAATTATCGAATTTATCCTGGTCTTTTTCTGTTTTATATTTCAATGCACCTTTTTCAAAACCATTTCTCTGGGGGGGATTGTACCCAATCTGATGATCGTCCTGACCGCTGCCTTCGGCTTCATGAAGGGAAGCTCGGAGGGCATGTTTGTGGGGGTCATCGCCGGGCTTTTTACGGACATCCTGTACGGGAACGGAATCATCGGCCTGTTTACCCTTGTATATTCCTGCATCGGCTACGGGAACGGTCTTTTTCACAGGATGATCTACAAGGAGGACGTGAAGTTTCCTCTGATGCTTGTTGCCTTAAGCGATTTTTTCTACTGCTTCACAAACTATGTGCTTTTTTTTCTGCTGCGGGCAAAGCTGGATCTGTTTTATTATTTTCTGCACATTATCCTGCCGGAGATGGTCTATACCGTCTTTATCACGATCCTGTTTTACAGACTGATTCTGAGGCTTGAAACGGCGCTGGAATCGGATGAGCCGGCATAGGATTTCTCCGGCTTAAGTTAAAAAAGATTTGCCATGATTTCTCATCTCAGAGATAAGATAGTCAGCATAATAACAAGCCGCCTGTTTTTCCTGGTGGTTGTGATGGTGGTGCTTTTTTCGCTCCTGGTGCACCGCCTGTTTGTGTTGCAGATTGTTCGGGGAGAATCCTTTCTTGAAAATTTTACTCTCAAAATAAAAAGAGAGAAGTCCATTCCCTCCACCCGGGGCAGCATCTACGACAGAAACGGAGTGGTTTTAGCCTGTGATAAGCTGGCCTATGCGGTGACGATGGAGGATAACTACGACGCAGGCTCCACAAAGAACATGAAGATGAACGACTGCATCTTCGAGGTCATAAATATAATAGAGCGCAACGGAGACAGCCTGATTAACGATTTCGACATAATCCTGGACGGAGCCGGGCATTTTCAGTTTGCCTTAACCGGCCGTTCGCAGCTCAGATTTTTAGCCGATATATACGGCCGCAGCTCCGTGGACGAGCTTCTTATCAAGGAACAGGCCGCCTCGGCCGAAGATGTCGTGGAGTATTTATGCAGCGAAAAGAAATTCGGTATCGGACGCTATACAAAGGACGGAACCGGCGGCTATGATTTCTATCCCATGGAGGGCTACACAAACGCGGAGATATTAAAAATCCTCAGAGTGCGCTACGCCATGAGCCTTAACAGCTACCAGAAATATATCGCCACCACCGTGGCCTCCAATGTGGGAGACGAGACGGTGGCCGAGGTCATGGAAAAGAAGAGCGAGCTGCAGGGCGTGGATATCGCGGAGGCAACCATAAGGGAATATACCGACGATCCGAGTCTTTCCCATATTCTGGGATATACCGGTAAGATTTCCGATGAGGAGCTTACGACGCTTAACGCCGAGAGCCGGGCGCTTACGGATGCCGTGGACTATGAACTCAACGACTATGTGGGGAAATCCGGCATTGAGGAGACCATGGAACGAAAGCTCCAGGGCCGCAAGGGTAAGCAGACGATCTTCGTGGACAACCTGGGGCGTGTTACCGAGACCGGAGACAAGGTGGAGCCCGTGGCGGGAAGCGATCTGTATCTGACCATAGACTCGAAGCTCCAGTCCGTGGTCTATCGTATTCTGGAGCAGAAGATTGCCGGTATAGTGGTTTCCAAGATAAGGGACATAAAAAAGGCCGACCTGCCGGAAGTAACCAACTCGTCAGATATCGTGATTCCCATTGACGATGTGTATTTTGCCCTCTTTGACAACAATTTTATAGACGTGCCCCATCTTTCCTCCGAACATGCCGGGCCCTATGAAAAACAGGTGTATGAGGAGTTCAAGGTGCGGCTGTCCATAGTTACCGACCTGGTTGTAAATGATCTGCTTGAGGAACACAAGGTTTTTTCGGCCCTTTCCCCCGAGATGCAGTCCTACGAATCCTATATCGTTTCCATGCTGCAGTCCTCCGCTTACGGTGTGTTTGACCCGGCAAGCGTGGATATAACCAATTCGGACTATTTAAGGTGGAAGGAGGGAAAGCTTTCCTTAACCGACTATTTAAGGACAGCCATAGCCGAGGACTGGATTGATATAACCCGTATCGGAAGCGCCGAGCGCTATATGAATTCCGAAGAGAGCTATGAGTCCCTGATCAATTACATCGAAACCGCCATAAGCGACGACATCGGCTTTGCCAAACGCGTCTATGAATATATGATAAGGGAGTCCATGATTACGGGTCCGGAGATCTGCCATATTCTCTGCGAACAGGGAAAGATAGTGGACACCTCCAATAAGCTGGGGTCGCTGGACGCCGGCGTGATTTCCTCCTATGAATTTATTTTATCCCTTATAGAAGCCCTGGAGATAACTCCGGCGGATCTGGCCCTGGATCCCTGCTCGGGCTCCTCGGTGATAACCGATGTTTCCACCGGAGAGGTCATAGCCTGCGTTTCATATCCCAGCTATGACAATAACCGTCTGGCCAATACCATTGACGCGGAGTACTACGGAGCGCTGACAAACGATAAGTCCCTTCCTCTATACGATTACGCGACCCAGCAGAGGACGACCCCCGGCTCCACCTTCAAACCGGTCTCCTCCACCGCTGGCCTCGAGGAAGGGGTGGTGGGGCTTAACGAGCTCATAAACTGCACCGGAGTCTTCGAGGAGGTGGATCCTTCTCCGAAATGCTGGATCTATCCCGCCTCAACCCATGGGGATCTGAATATTGTGGGTGCCATAGAAAATTCCTGCAACTATTATTTTTACACCGTGGGCTACAGGCTTTCGATGCTGAACGGAAACTTTGAAAGCGACTTCGGGGTGGAGAGGCTTGCGCACTATGCCGATCTGTACGGCCTTTCCGAAAAATCCGGTATTGAAATAACGGAATCGGAGCCGAAGGTTTCGGATTCCGACTCCGTGCGTTCTGCAATCGGACAGTCCACCCATCTTTACACAACGGCAGGTCTTGCCCGTTACGTAAATTCCGTCGCCAACGAGGGCAGGTGCTTTAACTTAAGCCTTTTAGACCGGCTTGCTGACCATAACGGAACGCTTTTAGAGGACTACGAGACGGAGGTCAGAAACTATATTGATATTTCTTCCTCGACCTGGAATGCGATTCATGCGGGCATGAAGGCCGCGGTAAAAAGCTATGGGGCCTTTAAGGAATTTCCTCTGGTGACCGGAGGAAAAACCGGAACGGCTCAGGTGCAGAACCGCCCCAACCACGCGCTTTTTATAGGCTTTGCTCCCTACGAGCACCCGAGGATTGCAGTTGCCACCAGAGTGGCCTACGGCTACACCTCCTCCAATGCGGCGGAGATCACAAGAGATATTTATAAATACTATTTTGCCCTTGAAAGTGAGGACTCTCTCCTGACGGGGCGGGCAGTGCTGCCGGATTCGGCGGCCATAGGTGATTAAATGACCAGCAGTGTTTCAACCGCGCCGAAAAAATATCATATCCGTTATTTTGATTTCTTTATGGCTGTCTTTGCCATTATGCTTTCAGCCTACGGGGTTGTGATTATCGGAAGCGCCAGGGAGGCCCTTCAGAACAGGCAGATGTATGCCCTTATAGTGGGGGTCGCAGCCATGGTGGCCATTTCCTTTGTGGACTATTCCTTTATATTGAAATTCTACTGGTTCTATTACGCGGCCGGAATTCTGCTGCTTTTGGCCGTACGTCTGTTCGGGCGAAAGGTGGGCGGAGCGAAGCGGTGGCTTATCATTGCGGGAGTCCAGTTTCAGCCCTCCGAAGTGGTTAAATTCTTATTGATTTTATTTTTTGCAGCGTTTATTATGAAGAACAGGGACAAAATGAATAAGCCGTCCTTTGCGGCGCTGTGTGCCGTCCTGACGTTTCCGGCCTGGTATCTTATATATAAACAGCCGGATATGTCCACCTCCATCGTGGTGCTGATGATTTTCTGCATGATGATGTTCGTCGGGGGTATCGGCTGGAAAATAGTCGCCGGGGTTCTGGCTATCACGGTTCCCCTGGTGCTGATTTTCATGATGATGGTGCTCCAGCCCGATCAGGAGCTTATTCAGGACTATCAGCAGAATCGTATTCTTGCCTGGCTTCAGCCCGATAAGTATTCCAGCACGGAAGGTTACCAGCAGCAGAATTCCCAGATCGCCATTGGTTCGGGAAGGCTAACCGGGAAGGGCTATAAGAATAATGAGGTGGGCTCGGTCAAAAACGGGAATTTTATTGCTGAGCCCCAGACGGACTTTATTTTTGCGATAGTCGGGGAAGAACTGGGGTTTTTGGGCGGAATGGTGATCGTGGGGCTGGCTTTCCTGCTCGTTGTGGAGATTATCCGTTTGGGATGGAGAGCGAGGGATTTGTCCGGCACACTGATCTGTGCCGGTGTGGCCACCCACATCGGCTTTCAGGTGTTTTTGAATATCGCGGTTACCACGGGGCTTATGCCCAACACCGGAATTCCGCTGCCTTTCGTGAGTTACGGGATGACCTCTCTTATCAGCCTGTTTATGGAGCTCGGAGTGGTTTTGAACGTGGGGTTGCTGCGCAAGAGGGACAGAGGTTCAGAATTATGAATATCGGACTTGTGGCGAATGACGCAAAAAAAACGCTGATGCAGAATTTCTGCATCGCCTACAGAGGGATATTGTCAAAGCACGTGCTCTATGCCACCGGAACAACGGGCTCTCTTGTGGAGGAAGTGACCAATTTAAAGATACATAAGTTTCTTACGGGACATCTGGGGGGAATACAGCAGCTTGCTGCCCAGCTGGAAAACAACGAAATCGATCTTGTGATTTTCCTGCGCGATCCCCTTACTCCCGGGGCGCACGAGCCTACTATCCGTGACGTGGCGAGACTTTGCGATACCCATAATATTCCGCTGGCCACGAATCTGGCTACGGCGGAGCTTCTTATAAAATCTCTGGAACGGGGAGATCTTGAGTGGCGTGAAATGGTCAAAAAATAAAAAAAATCTTTCGGTTCTGTTCTTTTCAGTTCTTTGCGGCCTTCTTTGTGCGGGCTGTTCTTCGACCCCGGAATTTGCCATGCCCTATGACCGGGATACCGGAGTCAATGCTTTCAGGTTTGAAACCTATGCGACCGGGGAGGTTGCAGAGCCCTTTGCCGCCCATCTTGCCGTGGTGGCGGGGGATGAAACTCCCGGGGAGGAGATCGCGGAGGGAAGCGATTCCTACGGGGCCGCGGTTCTTTTTAATACAAAAAACGCGGATACGGTTTATACTCGTAACGCCTATGCCTCTCTCTATCCCGCCAGCATGACAAAGGTGCTGACCGCTCTTGTGGCTCTGGAAAACGCCAGTCCCGATACAATTCTTTCCGCTACGGAGAACTGTATTTTTACCGACAATGACGTGCAGAAGGTGGGCTTAAAGGTCGGAGACCGCATGACTCTCGATCAGGCGCTGCATCTTCTGCTTATTTATTCCGCCAACGATGTAGCAAACCTCATTGCCGAAAACGTCTCCGAGAGCGTTGAGGAATTCGTGGATCTGATGAATGAACGGGCGTTAAAGCTCGGCGCGACCAATTCACATTTTACAAATCCTCACGGCCTGCAGGACGAAAATCATTATACGACGGCCTATGATATGTATCTTATCTTTAATGAAGCCACAAAGCTGGAGGCTTTTAACCAGATAATCAACATGTCCTCCTATTCCACCTCCTGGCAGGACGCCGAGGGGGAATCCGTGACATTTTCCTGTGATAATACAAATAAGTTCATCAGGGGTACTATAAACGTACCCACGAATATTACGGTGATAGGGGGAAAGAC
>JAILBQ010000005.1 GCA_024680815.1 Lachnospiraceae bacterium
TATTTGATTCAAAAACATATCAACGGCAGTAGACATAGGAATGCCAAGTCTTCCAAGAACTGATTCTGCATCCTGTTTTAAGGTCGGGTTTACTCTTAAATTCAATGTTGCTGATTTCTCCATGACAGCACCTCCATCCACCACTATTGTAACGACAACGTTGTTACTTGTCAACCTATTTACGCCTAATACCCCCCACTAATGAATCGATTAGAACATAAGCGGAAAATAATATCACGGGATTATTTTCCACTTACATTAGAACCAATCGAAACTAAAACTATTCAATAAACTGGCAACAAAACCTCAAATAAACCGAATAATATGAATAATATGAATAATAGCAGGCATCCTAGATAATGCCTGCTATCAAAAGTACTATATAGATAATATAAGCCACCTGACATTACTCCATCTCAATCGTTCCGGGGGGCTTGCTGGTGAGGTCGTAGAGGACGCGGTTGACGCCCCGGACTTCGGCGACGATGCGGTCGGCGATGTGGGTCAGAAGTTCAAAGGGAATTGCCGAAACATCGGCTGTCATGAAGTCGGTGGTGTTAACGGCGCGGAGCGCAACAGCGTAGTCATAGGTGCGGCCGTCGCCCATGACGCCCACGGAGCGCATGTTGGTCAGGGCGGCGAAATACTGAGACGGCAGCCACGGCGGATTTGAAACGCCTGCCGTATTCGAACCGGCACTCTGGGCTTTTCGCCATTCTCCGGCTGCCGCGGCGATTTCCTCCCGGTAAATCGCGTCCGCCTCCTGAACAATTTTAATCTTTTCCGGAGTAACCTCGCCTATTATGCGGATTCCGAGTCCCGGTCCGGGGAATGGCTGACGGAAAACGAGGTGTTCGGGAATCCCCAGCTTCAGCCCGGCAGAACGAACCTCATCCTTAAAAAGCATGCGGAGGGGTTCCACAATTTCCTTAAAATCCACGTGCTCAGGCAGGCCGCCCACATTGTGATGGGATTTTATCGTGGCGGAGTTGCCGAGGCCGGATTCTATGACGTCGGGGTAGATAGTTCCCTGCACCAGAAAATCCACCTGCCCGAGCTTACGGGCCTCCGCTTCAAAAACTCTGATAAATTCTTCCCCGATTATCTTTCTTTTCTGCTCCGGCTCTGTAACACCCTTAAGCCGTTCGTAGAAATGCTCTGCCGCGTTCACCCGTATGAAATTAAGCTTATAGGGGCCTTCCGGGCCGAATACGGCTTCCACCTCGTCTCCCTCGTTTTTCCGAAGGAGTCCGTGGTCCACAAAAACGCAGGTCAGCTGCTCTCCGATGGCTTTTGAAAGAAGCACGGCCGCCACAGAGGAATCCACGCCGCCGGAGAGAGCGCAGAGCACCCTGCCGGAGCCGATTTTCTCTCTGAGTTCCGCGATGGATTTTTCCACAAAGGAATCCATCCGCCATTTTCCTTCGCAGCCGCAGATATCATAAACGAAATTCCGAAGGATTTTCATACCCTCTTCCGTATGTACCACCTCCGGGTGGAACTGTACGGCGTAGAGGCCTTTCGCGGGATTTTCCATGGCTGCGTTGGGGCAGTGCTCCGTTTCCGCAGAGTTTACAAAGCCTTCGGGAAGAGATGCAATATAGTCGGTATGGCTCATCCAGCTTATGGAGCTTTCTCTGACCTCCTTGAAAAGACGGGCGTCAGGCCGGACTCTAAGCGGAGTTTTCCCGTATTCCGACACCGGCGCCGTTTCCACTCTTCCGCCGAGGCGGTGTGCCATGAGCTGGGCCCCGTAGCAGATTCCCAGCACCGGAATCCCCAGCTCAAAAAGCTCTTTTGAATATGTAGGGGAATCTTCCTTAAAGACGCTTCCCGGTCCTCCGGTTAAGATTATTCCCTTCGGATCCATGGAGCGAATTTCCTCAATTGAAATCAAATTCGGGTGCACCTCGCAATAAACATTGCATTCGCGCACCCGTCTTGCGATCAGCTGATTATATTGTCCGCCGAAATCCATAACAAGAATATTTTCCATAAACCCCCTCCTTTAGTCCTCATAGGTCTCCTTAAGCCGAGTGAGCGCCCGTGCCAGGGACGCCTGAGTCATATAGTATTCCACCTGGGAATGGTGCTGGCGGAGACGCTCCTTTGCACGGTCCAGAGCCTCCTGGGCCCTTTTTCGGTCAATATCCTCCGGCTTTTCGCAGGTGTCCACAAGAATGGTGCAGCGGTTATTGGCAAACTGCGCCGTTCCCCGGCCGGAAATTCCCTTGTGCCACTCGCCGTCCTGGGTCTGATACTTCAGAATCCCCTCCGAGAGCGCCACTATTTCCTCCTCGTGGCCGGAAAGATATTCAAACTCCCCGTCTATGGTCGTACCGATAAAGGCACGCACAGAGCCCTCATAGAAGATCTTGTCAGTTGCGATGATACGGATGTTAAAGCTTGCCCCCAAAACGCACCTCTACAGCTTTTTCGCCTTTTCCGCTACCTCGTCTATGGTTCCCACGTTAAAGAACGCGGCCTCCGGATAGGTATCCGTACCGCCTTCGATGATTTCCCCGAAGCCGCGAACCGTCTCCTCCACAGGCACGTACTTTCCGGGAAGTCCCGTGAACTGCTCCGCCACGTGGAAGGGCTGGGACAGGAAACGCTGAATTTTTCTGGCCCGGAAGACCGTGCGCTTATCCTCCTCGGAAAGCTCTTCCATTCCAAGGATCGCTATTATATCCTGAAGCTCCTTATATTTCTGAAGCATCTGCTGAACCTTCATGGCCGTTTTGTAATGCTCTTCCCCCACAACGGAAGCTTCGAGAATTCTCGATGAAGACTCCAGCGGATCCACGGCAGGATAAATCCCCTGTTCCACAATCTTTCTGGAAAGCACGGTGGTCGCGTCCAGATGTGCGAAGGTTGTGGCAGGCGCCGGATCGGTCAGGTCGTCCGCCGGAACATAAACCGCCTGAACGCTGGTCACCGAACCCTCGCTTGTGGAAGCGATGCGTTCCTGAAGCTCTCCCATGTCGTTGGCAAGGGTCGGCTGGTAGCCCACTGCCGAAGGCATACGCCCCAGCATGGCGGAAACCTCCGAGCCTGCCTGAACAAAGCGGAAAATATTGTCTATAAAGAGAAGCACGTCCTTATGCTCCCTGTCCCGGAAATACTCAGCCATTGTGAGCCCGGTTTCGGCAACGCGCATTCTTGCTCCCGGCGGTTCGTTCATCTGTCCGAAAACCAGGGCCGCCTTGGAAAGAACACCGGAGGCTTTCATTTCAGTCCACAGATCATTTCCCTCCCGGGAACGCTCTCCCACTCCGGTAAATATGGAATAACCTCCATGCTCCGTGGCCACGTTTCTGATAAGCTCCTGGATGAGAACTGTCTTTCCCACGCCTGCCCCGCCGAAAAGTCCGATTTTGCCGCCCTTGGCGTAGGGCGCAAGGAGATCCACCACCTTGATTCCAGCTTCCATGATCTCCTGAACAGGGGACTGCTCCGCAAAGGCCGGAGGCTCCCGGTGAATCACCCATTTTTCTTTTCCCTCTACAGGTCCGAGCTCATCAATGGTCTCTCCGAAAACGTTAAAAAGCCGCCCCAGAGTTTCCTCGCCAACGGGAACCGATATGGGATTTCCCAGAGGAGTCACCTCCATATCGCGGAAAAGCCCCTCACTGGCGCTTAACATTATGCAGCGCACGGTGTTGTCACCGATATGCTGGGACACCTCCATGACCCGCTTTTCCCCGCCCACGGAAACCGTCATGGCATCCCGGATGAAAGGCAGACGGAAGCCGTCTTCAAATTCCACATCCACAACAGGCCCCAGAACCTGTACGATCTTTCCTTTGTTCATAGTTTACATAACTCCAAGTCTGTTTCCCTCAGAAATAACTCCCGAATTTATCGCTTCAATGCCTTCGCCCCGCCTACAACCTCGGTGATCTCCTGTGTGATCCCGGCCTGCCGGATGCGGTTATGTTTAACCGACAGATCATGAAGGATGTCGCTCGCCGCGCTGTTGGCTGCCTTCATGGACAGCATCCTTGAATTCTGCTCGGAGCAGAAGGACTCCACCAGCGCGCTGTAGATAAAGCCCATGATATAGTTGGGCACCACGTTTTCCACTACAGCGTCAAGAGAGGGCTTCAGGGCAAATTCCTCATGGTGAACCCCAGCCGGAACAATCATCTTCGGCGGAGTGGAACGCAGGGGAAGCAGCTGCTTGCTCTGCACCTCCGCATTCATCATGTCCTTCATGGAGGTAAAAACGATATACAGCTCATGCAGCGAACCGGCTCGGTAGAGCTCCAGAAGCTTTAAGGAGATCACTCTGGCCCTGTGAAGCGAGGGATTCTGCGCCGTATAATGAAATTCTTCGTCGATGGGAATTCCTTTGGACTCGAAAAAATGCCTGCCTGTTTCCCCCACCACGAAAAGCATCGTGTTTTTCCGCCTCTCCAGGGCTTCCATGGTCATTTTAAGGACATTATGGTTATAAGCACCGGCAAGCCCCTTGTCCGCCGTGATCACAAGATAGCCCGCCACCTTTTCATCCTCTGAAAGCTCATCATGGCTGTTGAAAAAGGGGTGATCCGGATCGGGAATATGCCGCAGCATCCTGGACATCATGGCCTGAATGGAATAAAAGTAGGGTTCGGTGGCCTCAAGATTTTTCCTGGCTCTCCTGAGCTTAGTGGAGGAAATCAGATACATGGCATTGGTTATCTTCCGCGTATCCTGTATGCTGTTTATCCTGTCCTTTATCTCACGTGTACTCGCCATGGTTCGCCCGATATCCCCTGAGTGCGTTTAAAAGTCTCTCCCGAAGATCCTCGGTCAGTTCCTTTCTGCGCTCCAGGGACTGAAGCAGCTTCTCCTGATGCTCATGCATATATTCAAGCATTTCCGCCTGAAACTGTTTCGTCTTTTCCGGCGGAATTCCCGAAAACACCTTCTCGTTGGCAGCTAAAAGGGTAACAACCTGCTCGCTCATTGAAAGGGGCGATTCAAGGGGCTGCTTTAAAAGCTCCATCAGAACCCGCCCGTTTGTGAGCAGCTCTTTCGTGGACTGGTCCAGTTCGGAAGAAAACTGGGTAAATACCGCCATCTCCCGGTACTGGGCAAGATTCAGCCTGAGAGTTCCCGCCACGCTCTTCATGGCAGAGGTCTGGGCCGCGCCTCCCACACGGGATACGGAAAGTCCCACGTTGACCGCCGGACGCTGACCCTCAAAGAAGAGGTCGCTCTCCAGATAAATCTGTCCGTCGGTTATGGAAATAACATTGGTCGGAATATAGGCCGAAACGTCTCCGGACTGGGTTTCTATTATGGGCAGGGCGGTAATCGAACCGCCTCCGCGCTTTTCCGACAGCCGGCTGGATCGCTCCAAAAGCCTTGAATGAAGATAGAAAACATCTCCGGGATAGGCCTCCCGTCCCGGCGGCCGTTCCAGAAGCAGGGAAATCGTCCTGTAAGCCACGGCGTGCTTTGAAAGATCGTCATAGACAATAAGCACGTCCCGCCCCTGGGACATGAAGTATTCCGCCATGGCCGTTGCGGAATAGGGGGCGATATACTGCATCGGAGCCGGATCGCTGGCGGTGGAGCAAACCACAACCGTATAGTCCATGCAGCCGTTTTTCTTCAGAATACCCACTACCTTTGCAACGGTAGAGGCCTTCTGGCCGATGGCCACATAGACACAGATAACGTCCCGTCCCTTCTGGTTAATAATGGTTTCTATCGCAATGGAAGTTTTGCCGGTCTGCCGGTCTCCGATAATAAGCTCTCTCTGTCCACGTCCTATCGGAAACATGGAATCAATGGCCAGTATCCCCGTTTCCAGGGGAACACTCACCGACTTCCTGTCCACTATTCCCGGGGCCGGATTTTCCACGGGCCTGGAATAATGTGTCTTAACCGGCCCTCCTCCGTCTATGGGGGCTCCCAGCGCGTCAATGACCCTTCCCAGGAAATGTGCGCCCACAGGAATACCGGCCTGGGCTCCTGTCCGGATCACTCTGGTGCCTTCACGGATATCCTCTTCCCTGCCGAACAGAATACAGCCGATGGAATCCCGCTTTATATCCAGAACCATACCCTTGACGCCGTTGTCAAACTGGACAATCTCGCCATAGACCGCGTGCTCTATACCGTCAAGCCTGGCTATGCCGTCACCTACCCATTTGACATAGCCGATTTCCCGGCCGATGGCCTTAAGCTCAAATTCCTCCGCTTCACCCTTTAAAATGTCAACGATGTTTTCGGAGCTCTTAAAATCCTTTACCCTGTTGAAACGCTCCTTAAGCTGACTGATACGGCCGGACATACTCCAGTCGTATTCCTCTGTGCCTATTCTTAAGATAAAACCGTCGCCAAGACTTTTGTCCTCGCGGAGCACCAGCTTCAAATCCTCCCTGCCCGTCTTCCGGCTTATAAAGGCCTTGATGGCGTTTTCCTGGGCTGTGGAGGGTGCTGTCACATAAAACAGAGTGGCGCTGGTTTCATTGACATCGGTAACCAGCGTGTCCCGATACTGCTTCACAATTTCGGTAAGAAGGTCAATCTCCCCGCGGTCGGTGAGGGTCACCACCAGCTCGCGTATTTCCGCGGGAAACACACGGCGGATAATCTCGTGCTTCTCCTCGAGCCGCGTAGTGGGATCGGAAAGCTCCTGCAGGACAGCAGGCATGGTGACGCAGACGTCCCAGGCCTCATCCGCTGACCGTGCCGGAACCTCGTTATTGTGGAGATACCGCACATACTGTCGAATTTCCCCGATCACTGCTTTCCACCCGCCTTATGTAAAAAATCATCATAGAGCTTCTGATTGCGCTCTTCAGTCGTTTCGTCAGCAAGCATTTTTGCGGTTGCGGCTATAACTATATCCGCCAGCTCCTGGTCAGCCGCGTTCCGAAGAGCGTCCTTCTCCACGGCCGCCCTTTTGGTGGCGTCCTCTATAATGCTCTCCGCCTGATCCTTCGCCTCACGGATAATACGGTCATATTCGGCCGTGGCCTTCGCGTTGCTCTCCGCCATGGCTCTTTTCTGCTTTTCCTCAAGATGAGCCATCTCGTCGTCAAAGCTCTTCTTCATCTCCGAAGCTTCCCGTTCCCTGGCCTCGGCGCGCTCCGTAAGCTCCCGGACTTCTTCCTCTCTTGCGTCCAGAATTTTATGAACGGGGCCGAAAAGGAACTTCCGCAGGATGAAGTACAGAATGACCAGGTTGACGATGGTCGCAACTATACTGAACCATTGTATTTCAAGCATGGAATCATCCCTCCCCTGTTATTTCCCGAGGAAGAAAATAATCAGCACCGCGATGACGAAACCGTATATGGCCGTGGCCTCCGCCAGGGCACAGCCCAGAATCAGAATACGGAAAATTTTACCGTCTGCCTCCGGCTGTCTGGCCACCGCGTCCGTGGCCTTGGACGTCGCCAGCCCGATGGAAATTCCTGCTCCGATGGCTGAAAACGCCGCCACCGCCGCTCCAATTGCCGTTAAATCCATAATAAAAGCCCTCCTTTTCAAAGCATGGTGACCATTTTCCATAGGAAAATGGCTTAATTCGGCTAGCTATGATTCAATAACCTCTCAACAAAGTAGTGACTGTTTGCCGCAGGCAAACAGCAAATTCGGCTAGCTTTGATCCAATAACCTTCCAGCCGAATCCGGATCTTATTCAACCGCTTCCTGTATATACAGCGCCGATAAAAACACAAACACATAGGCCTGCAGCAGGCCGTCAAAAATATCGAAATAGAAGCTGAAAATCACCGGCAGGCCCACGGGCAGCACATATTTTATCAGCTCCATAATTACAAAGGCTCCCAGCACATTCCCGAAAAGCCGCATGCAAAGAGAAAGGGGCTTTATAAATAGCTCCAGCACGTTTAAGGGCGCCACAATGGCCACAGGATGAGCAAAGGCCTTAAGATAGCCTCCGCACCCTTTTTTCCGTATTCCGGCGATCTGCACAAGCACAATAGAGGTAAGCGCCAGCGCGATGGTCATATTCATGTCTCTTGTAGGGGGTTTTGCGCCGAATAGGCCGGCCATATTTGATACGCCTATATAGATAATAACCGTGCAAAGCCAGGTTCTGTATTCCAGAGCTTCCTCCCCCAGCATGCCGCCGATAAGCTTTTCCAGCCATACCACAAAGGCCTCGACTGCGATCTGGCGTCTGGAGCAGTTCCTGGTAGTAAAACCACGGGTTAAGAAAAAGCAAACCACAAGGAGGACAGCCATAATTATCCAGGTAACAAAAACGCCCTCCGTGACCCGTATGCTTCCGATCCGGAACACCGTATTAATATCCAGCTGTTTATTTAACTCTTCCGCAAGATCCATAAGATTATCCCCGTTAAAAAATCAAAGCTTATTATAAACCTATTTTCGGGGAATTTCCATAGAAACCGGAAACTCGTCCGGGCGGCCCAGCTCATAAGCAAAGGCACATGACTCAACAGAAAAGCCATGTGCCTTATTCGCTGGGCTGGAAGGATTCGAACCTTCGAGATGACGGAGTCAGAGTCCGTTGCCTTACCGCTTGGCGACAGCCCACTGTTTGCAGAACAAATGGTATTATACACAAAGCGCGTGGGGAATGCAAGAGCAAACTTCTAAGTTATCAGTAAAAAATCCTGTAAAAAATCCGCCCCGGAGCAAGTGCTCCGGGGCGGGGTGCTTTGTTTACGTGTCAAATTTTTTGTTCGCGAACTTTTTGTTTAGTTCGGGAACTTCTCGTAGCTGACGATATTGTAGTATGTCGTCCAGGTCTTGTTTGTAGGTCCGTACTTACCGTTCCTGAAAGATACATTAATCTTTGCCTTGGCTGTCAGATTATCATCATCCGCATAACCTATTCTAAAGGCATTATCCAGATTTAACTTTGCGGCACCGGCAGGGTTATACATCGGATTGTAATAGGTATCCGTACCACCACCCTTGTAGGTTACTTCAATGGAATACACATCCGGATCAGGATCATAATCATACATGGCATAGAGCTTACCGCCGTTTGTTGAAGCGGAATACTTCTTTCCATTTACCAGATAATTCGAGGACACTCCGGTCACCTTGACGGACTTAACTTCCTTTGCATACTCCTTGAACTCTACTCCTGTTTCGGAGCCTTCGTAAAGGTCAGTGTTCTTCGCTTTTACATCACCTTTAATTGTGGTAAGACCATTTTCTGAGGTCTTTCCTGTTTCGGTGATTTCATAATCTTTACCGTCTTTGAGAGCTTTCTTTATTTCCTTCCTGCTCGTCCTCTTATAATATGTTACATATTCTTCTCGAGAAGTGTTCCATTCCGTCACCTTCTTCCAGGTTCTCTTTACATTTGTCTGGTAGACATCAGCCTTGGCCTCCAGCTTGTTGCCCGAGAGAATCGAATACGGGCTGACCGTTACGTTGCCGGAAGCTCCGAAAGCTGCCTTGGACACATTGAAGGTCTTCTTTACCGATCCGCTGTAGTTTCCGGTAAATTTCACGGTAACGGTTCCTGCTTCAGCTCCAACCTTTTTGGGCTTCGCGAAAGTCAGGGAATAATCACTAAGATGATTAAGGTAATCATTTCCCAGCTTGACCGAAACATCGTTATACATATCATCATATCCGGCCCCGTTATACATAACATCTTTTCCGTTATTGACCTTGATTTCGAGTCCTGCGGTATCAGCGGTGATTTTCTGAGCCTTTACAGTGTAAGTAAGGGTAGTCTTTCCTTCATATCCGGTAATTCCTTCTACCTCTACCTTATGCTTTCCGACTGACTGATTAATATTGATCGTATCAGTATTGCTTAAAAGCTGCCAGCCGGTTCCCTCGTGATTAAATACTATGTAGGACTTTTCGGTAATAACTCCCTTTTTGTCATTGATTGTAAGCTTTGCCTGGCTCACAGTATCATTGACAGTAAATGTGGTCTTATCAAGCTTGACCTTACCCTTAATGCTGGGTCCCTTCACCGTAACTTTCACGAGGGTCGGGGCAAACACGAGAGAAGACTTAAGAGCCGCAAACTGCGCATCTGTCTCCGGGCCTACCTCAATGTAGTAAGTTCCAACCTCAACATCAAAATTATCCACTCTGCCGTCCTGATCGCTGTCGAGGAAATGAACATTGTAATTCTCTGAAGAAACAGTCTTGCTTCCGATCTTCACTTCTTTAACCTTGAAGAGATCACCGGGTTTCTTGTTCTTTTCGAAATCAACCTTATTCTTGCCCTCGAGCTTGACCTTCATGGTCTTTGATTTGGAAGGAATACCCCAGGCGATGGAATTATCATATTCATCGTTAACATTAAAGGTGGTTTCACCGTAATAATTCTGGGGCTTGTTTCCATCTTTAACCGCTTCGGCAGTAACAAAATACTTGGTTGCGCGGTCAGTAATTGCGTTGGTGTCACTGGTGACAATCTTTTCAGCCAGCAACTTGCCTTCCTTATTGTAATACTTAAGCTTATAGGTCTTCTTGTTGAGCTTCTTCTTCTTCCCGTTTCCGTCTACATGGACAACAGTATACTTTGAATCAAAGCCCTTCTTACCATACTTAATGTAGCGGGTCTTTCCGGGTTGAATCTGCGCAAACCCTTCCATGTCGGCAGGAAGAATCGTAAACGGAACTATAACCTTGATACCCTTATAGTTGTTTTTACCTGTAATCGTTACTGTAGGAGCCTTCTTATCGTTGGAAGCTACAGCATTCACATTATTCTTGTAAGAAAGAGTGTAATCTGTGCCATAAGTAAGCACCCCAAGTGTAGTGCCATCCCGTACAGTAAGAGCAAGTTCGGGACTAATTCCGTTCTTCACAGTGTTGTTCTTCTTATATGCCTTGGAATCGTCAGCAGCGTATATCTTTCCTCCGGTATAAACAACCGGTGTAATGTTATCTACGGAAATTGACATTCCGGTCTTGGAATTGCTGCGATTGCTCTTGCCTGTAGGCTCAGCAAACTCGCTGAAGTCTCCGTAAAGCTTGATATACTTTACATTATCCTTGTTGAAATCAGTAAGAGTAAAGGTATATTTATAGATCCCGTCGCCGACCTTTGCCCAATTATCTCCTCCCTGATTTGTAAGAGTATGGACATCGTTCGAATTCGTTACTGCTGTCCAGCTGGTAAACGCCTTTGTGATTCCGTTCGCACTGGTAAGTTCGATGTCAGTCAGACCGGGAACTGTTCTCGGTACAGACTTGTTTTCGGACACCTGCTCTCCTGTATCCGCACGACGGAATTCAACAACGATACCGTCCTCAATATAGAGCTCTCCGGTAATAACTTCGTTGGCGATTGCGTAGTTCTTGCTCAGCTCATCCATCATAGAGCTGGTCTTCGCTGTAAACGTCACCTTATACGTCTTATCGCCGAAGTTCATGTTGATGCCCTCAATGCTGGTCGCATCAAGGCTGAGACTCGGCTTCGCAGAACCTGTCGACGGGAACCACTCTGCAAGAGCTCCCTTTCCACTCATTTCACCGATCAGGGCAACATCCTTTGAGCCGTTATTTTTGCTTACCGTAAGAGCAGGATCAATTGTCCAGAGATTCGGCAGATCCTTTCCGCCTTTCTTTAATGCCTCTTCAAGATTCTCTCCAACAAGAGCATCCAAAACAGGGCCAACATCCATTGTGATGGTCTGCACATTGACAGTGATCTCAATGGGAGCCTTAAGTTTCTTATCTTCTTCTCCTCCTCCGAGAGCGAAATTCGGGGAAATGTAAAGCTTCTTTGTTACTTCGACAGCCGGCACTGTATTCCCATATCCCTGATTGGCACTGGTAGAGAATGTAAATGTTAAGTTCGGATCACCGGTAATATCCGTAGTGTCACCCATCAGAATGGTAAAGAAATCTTTAAGATCTTCTGAATTAAGTGTATTACCAATCCACGAGCTGAACTCATCGTAATCTACGGAACTCTTTTTCACTGTCACCGTAAGATCTTTATTGGTGTTGATGACGGTCATATCTGCGCCGTCGGCTTCTTTCTGACCAACAAATTCGATACCCATCAGTTTATCATCGGTATCGTTTGCTCCTGCCCAGTGATCAAGGCCCATTAATTTCTCATAATCGTTAATCCAGATCTTACCATTTCCGTCCTTCATGGGCACGTTGCCACTGATGACTTCGGATGTTCCGAATTTGGAAGAAATCTTAAATGCCTTATTTGCTTCGTTGATAGAAGGAACCGTAATCGCTACAACCTCGGTCCAATCCTCAAGACCTTCCTCTTCTTCCGGAACCATGGTATAACTCAGTTCATCATCAGCAGAAAGCTTAGTGTCATATAAGGTCAAAGGCAACGCCTCAACATAGACCTTTGAGGCCTCATAAGCAATATTAACGGTAGCTACAACGTCTCCGCCGTTCTCCGTATATCCACCGTCCTTGGCGTCGACATCATATACTTTGTTCAGGGAAAGCAATGTGGTCTTGTCGTATTTCAGACCGGCTTTTGATGCAACGTTCTGATAAATAGATTTTTCAAAATCTACCGCATTCTGAAGCGCATCGCCATCCGCCTTGTTGGCACTTGTAAGCACAATTGCATCATCAGGAATCGAATCGAAGATCAGGTACTTTTCTGCAGCCGCATCGTTCTCGGAAATCAGGTCGTCGCCGACGACTGCGTACAGAACTGCTGTATCCTCAACAAATTCACCCAACTTAGCTTTTGTACGATACGGAATCGTAACCGCATCATCATAGCCATCAAATGCCGCTCCATAGGTATCGACTGTGGTGAAAGCTGCATCTTCTATCTCAAAATGTTTTCCACCTTCAACACTGCTATCCGCACTGTTAATGCTTATCCAAACTTTATAAGCTGTATTATTTGACAGTGAGGTGATATTTTCTGTAAGCTGTGTCCCAGTTGTTCCGTCAATCGGCGTGCCATAATCATCCGCATCCGGCTCATTTTCGGACACACCGATCATGATTTCATACTCATCTGTCAGGCCGTCAACCTTAACTATTGCCTCTTCCATACCGATGCTGCTGACAGTAACCGTCAGGTCATCAACCACCGCATCAACATCGAAGGTTGTTGTAATAGTAGTTGAAGCTCCAACTTCGTCAGAAGCGAGATAAAGCATAGATGCACCCGCCTCATTCGTGGAAACCAGACGAATCGACGGAGTATACTCTGTCAAAGGTGCTAAATCAGTCACGGACCACTCATTATTTGTATTTTCCTTTGGCGCTACATTTCCGGAAGGGTCACCGGTACTAGTCTCATATACAAAAGCCTCATATTCTTTATCCGGATCAGCATCCTCTAAATAGAAATCAAAGCGGGTCGCTTCTTCATTTCCGCTGATAAGGATCTTAGCAGCATCAATAGCTGTTTTATTGAGCTTTTCAACCTCAAGGGTCTTAATGCCGGTAATACTATCGATGTCATTTCCGAAAATCAATGCAAACGTGCTCTTATCTGCATCGTCGCCATCGTAATCCCACGCTTTCGGATTTCCATCATGTTTTGCTAACGTCTTAGCTGCTCCGCCGATATTTGCAGTGCCTAAAACATTTTCTGTTGTCAAAATTGTTTCATTATCGCTCAGAGTAGCCGTTGTAAGTTCTGTATCATTCGTCAGATAATAGACATCACCCACCGCCGGAGTGGCAGGAAACGCACTGAAATCACCAGAATCATACTTCAGAACGGTTGTTCCGTCCGCTACATCAATTCCATCTGTGGCATTGGGTAAAGTAGCTCCGACCGTTACCTTCACCACCCCTGTCATACTCGAGGCAGCAGAAAGGGTGATTTTCCCTTCACCAGCCGTTTTGGCAGCGATCGTGATATCCTCGGCACTGTTCCCAGCCTGAAGGACAAGCTCTATTTCGGTGCCTGAGTTATCTGCATTTTCTGAAATAGTGAATGTATTACCGACAAATTCATAGCCCCCGCTAACGGTTGCCGCTGTTCCGTCCGTTTTCAGGATGGTCCAGCCTTTTGTATCTTCCGCAAAATCCTTCTCAACCCCCTCGGGCTCTTCCGCCGCGGGAGCTTCCTCGGCAGGAGCTTCCTCTACGGGAGCTGCCTCTTCCTCGGGAGCAGGCTCTTCCGCCGCGGGCTCTTCTGACGGAGCAGGCTCTTCGGCCGCCGGCTCTTCTGCCGGAGCAGGCTCTTCAGCTGCGGGCTCCTCTGCAGGAGCTTCAACTGCTGCGGGTTCTTCCGCAGGAGCTTCAGCCGCGGGCTCTTCCGCAGGAGCTTCCTCAGCAGTAACAACCGCCGGGGTTTCTTCTGTTGTGATCTCATCCGCAAACACGCTGGTATTCATAGTGAATATCATAGCAGCGGTAAGGAGCAGTGAGAGCACTCGTTTCCAGTTTCTCTTCATTCCCTTTTTACCTCTCTTTCTTAAAAAAGTTTTCGTTTTCTCTATTCAAAATCCCTTTGGGACGTTGAACCGCAGTTATATCTTTTAATCTCTTTCCAGCCCACTCCTGCTGTGACCGGGAGGGTTTACACCCGGCGAGCCGGCAGGAAGCCCGGAGGCAGGTGTTGCGTCACACCAAGCCGGACCCACTTAGCGAATCGGAGTGTTGTGGCTCGACTGAGCGAACCACGCCTTTGAAAGCTTTCGCCTGCATAAGTCAGGTGAGCAACAAGAGAGCCGTTTCAACACGAACGATGAGCTTAGTGGGCTCCGTGCCGTGACGCAACACCTGCCGCAGGGCTTCCGCCCCCCGCTTTTGCCACAACCTGCCGCCAGCCAAAAACTTCTGACCTTGGTCACAGCAAAACAAAGACCAAAACCGACAGGTACACAAACCTTCAGCCCGTAAAGACTGAACCAACCTGCCGCAAAACACTATTCAGTTAATATGGGGAATAATAAGAAAATGAAATGATTTTCTGATTATCCCTTTTCCTCTCAAGGAACGCCTGCGCGTCCCCACGTACTTTTGGACGTTTCCGTCCTGCCAATGTTTTTGCCAATGCGCCAATGCTGCCAAAACACTCTCTCACGCATTAGCAGTAATAAAATAACACGCTTTACAAGCTTCGTCAAGATTTTAGCAATAACTTTTATTACAAATCGACCCCACTTTTTTTACAGGGCCTTACGAAACCATCCTCAAAGAATCAAAAAAAGGCCGCAAGCGCGGCCTTTTCTTAATTAAAAAAATCTACTCTTCTTTTTCTTTGTTCCTCCGCTCTTCCCGGAGCTCCCGGCTTCATCAGGATGGTTTTTCACATAGTTCAGCGAATCCCCGGTGACGGCATCGAACTGCCGCAGGTACTCCTTCGCGCTGGAGGTTAAGCCCGTGGGAACCTGCACCACAAGGGTGACGTAGTGATCTCCGCGGGAATTGCTGTTTCGAAGCGAAGGCACTCCCTTTCCTTTCAGGCACACCTTGGTGTCGGTCTGGGTACCCGGCTTAACAGTATATTTAATCTTCCCGTCCACGGTATCGATAAGCACGTCCCCGCCAAGAGCGGCGATGGCATAAGAAACCGGGGCCGTGGAATAGATGTTGTAATCCTGCCGCTGGAAGATCGGGTGGCGCATAACATTGACCTCCACCAGAAGATCTCCCCTGGGACCGCCGTTACGGCCGGGCTCACCTTTGTCCCGCAGTCTGATGCTCTGTCCGTTGTCGATGCCGGCAGGGATTTTCACCGAAAGCTTCTTGCGGCCGGCAATGTACCCCGTACCGTTGCAGTCCGGACATTTGTCCCGGACGATCTTGCCGCTCCCGTGGCAGTCCGGGCAGGTGGAAACATTGCGAACCGTCCCGAAAAGACTCTGGGAGGTGTAGACCACCTGTCCTTTTCCGCCGCACTTCGTGCAGGTCACCGGCTGTGTACCCGGCTTCGCGCCGGAACCGTGGCATTTCCCGCAGGTATCCTTAAGAGTCAGCTCAATTTCTTTTTCACAGCCGAAGACCGCCTCCTCAAAGGTCACGCGAACCTGGGTGCCGATATTGGCCCCGCGCTGGGGAGCGTTGGGGTTCGCCCCGCGGCTTCTGCCACCGCCGAAGAAATCGCCGAAAATATCTTCGAAAATATCCGTGAAGTCCGCACCGCTGAAATCGAAGCCACCGAAGCCTCCCGGCCCGCCGCCCTGCTCAAAGGCGGCATGCCCGAACTGGTCGTAGGTCTTGCGCTTCTGCGGATCGGAGAGCACTGCATAGGCCTCCGAAGCCTCCTTGAATTTCGCCTCCGCGTCCTTATCGCCCGGATTCATGTCCGGATGATATTTCTTGGCAAGCGAACGGTAAGCTTTCTTTATTGCTGTCTCATCAGCCGATTTGTCAACGCCCAGGACCTCATAGTAGTCCCGTTTCTGTTCTGCCATGATAGTTTATACCTCGGTGTAGTCCCCGTCCACGACGTCGGGGCCGGGCCCCTCATCGGCAGCCGAACCCATATTCTGGGACGTGCCGCTCATATCCGGGCCTGCTCCGCCGCCGGACTGCTGCATATTCTCATACATCTTGCTGAAAAGATTCTGGGCGGACTGCATAAGCTTTTCCTTCGCCGCCTTGATCTCGTCAACATCGGAATCCGAAAGCGCCGCGGCGTCGGGATGCTTCTCCAGAAGCTCCTTTAAGGCTGCCAGATCAGCTTCCACGGCGGTCTTATCGTTGCCGTCGATCTTGTCGCCCACCTCTTTGAGGGCGTTCTCCGTCTGGAAGACGAAGGAATCCGCCTCGTTGCGGGTGTCTATGGCTTCCTTGCGCTTTCTGTCCTGAGCCTCATATTCCGCCGCTTCCTTAATGGCCTTCTCGATATCCTCATCGGACATGTTGGAGCCGGCGGTAATCGTGATATGCTGCTCCTTGCCGGTGCCCAGGTCCTTGGCGGAGACGTTGACTATGCCGTTCGCGTCGATATCAAAGGTGACCTCGATCTGCGGCATGCCGCGCCTTGCCGGAGGGATGCCGTCCAGACGGAACTGTCCGAGGCTCTTATTGTCTCTGGCAAACTGCCGTTCGCCCTGGAGGACGTTGATATCCACAGCGGTCTGGTTATCCGCCGCGGTTGAGAAAATCTGGCTCTTCTTCGTGGGAATTGTGGTGTTGCGCTCAATAAGCTTTGTCGCCACGCCGCCCATGGTCTCGATGGAAAGGGAGAGGGGTGTCACATCCAGCAGCAGCACCTCGCCCGCACCCTCGTCACCGGCCAGCTTTCCGCCCTGGATAGAAGCGCCGATAGCCACGCACTCGTCCGGGTTAAGAGTTTTGGAGGGCTCGTGCCCGGTAAGCTGCTTCACGTGCTCCTGCACGCAGGGGATACGGGTGGAGCCTCCCACCAGAAGAACCTTTCCGAGGTCGCTGTTCTCAAGACCCGCATCCTTCATGGCGTTCTTCACCGGCTCGGTAGTGCGCTCCACGATATCGTGGATCAGCTCCTCAAACTTCGCCCTGGTTAAATCCATGTCGAAATGCTTCGGCCCGTCCTGAGTCGCCGTAATAAACGGCAGGTTGATATTTGTGGTGTTGGCGCTGGAAAGCTCCTTCTTCGCCTTCTCGGCCGCCTCCTTAAGTCTCTGGAGCGCCATCTTGTCCTTGGAAAGGTCAACCCCTTCCTTGCTCTTGAAATCATCCAGCATATACTGGGTGATCACATTGTCGATGTCGTCGCCGCCCAGATGGGTGTCGCCGTTTGTTGCCAGAACCTCGATGATGCCGTCGCCGATTTCGATGATCGAAACATCAAAGGTGCCGCCGCCCAGGTCGTAAACCATGATCTTCTGCTCACCCTCGTTATCAAGGCCATAGGCTAAGGCCGCCGCGGTGGGCTCGTTGATGATACGCTCCACATTAAGCCCCGCGATCTTTCCGGCGTCCTTCGTGGCCTGGCGCTGGGCATCGTTGAAATACGCAGGCACCGTAATAACGGCTTCGGCAACGCTCTCGCCCAGATAGCTCTCCGCATCCGCCTTAAGCTTCTGAAGAATCATGGCCGAAATCTGCTGGGGAGAATAGCGCTTGTCGTCAATCGTACGGCCGTGGTCGGTTCCCATGTCTCTTTTAATAGAAGAAATGGTACGCTCCGCATTGGTTACGGCCTGACGCTTTGCGGGCTCGCCCACAAGACGTTCTCCGTTTTTTGTGAAAGCAACGATGGAAGGCGTTGTCCTTGCTCCCTCCTGATTTGCGATGACGGTGGGCTTTCCGCCCTCCATGACCGCCACGCAGCTGTTTGTGGTTCCCAGATCAATACCGATAATTTTACCCATTTATATTACCTCCTTCAATTTTCAAAGACTTTGTTTTTAATTAAAGATCTATGTCAAAGCCATGCGGCTGTATTTTCCCTTAAAGCATCCTACTGCACCACGCTCACCATGGAGTGTCTGACCACTGATCCTCTGTAGGTATAGCCCTTCTGAAGCTCCTTCGCCACGCTTCCGGATTCCAGTTCCTCGCTTTCCTCCTGCATCACCGCGTTGTGGAGAGCGGGATCAAAGCTCTTTCCCACAGCCTCTATGGGCTCAACCCCGATGGAGGAAAGCTCGGTCATAAGCTGCTTATAGACCATCTTCATTCCGTCCATGAAGGGATCCTTCGATTCCTCCGATTCCTCCGAATCCGCACCGGACATTCCCAGGGCTCTCTCGAAATTATCCACCACGGGCAGAATCTTTTCGATAACGCTCTTTGCCCCGGTCTCAAACATCGCCTCCTTTTCCTTGTCGCTCCTGCGCCGGAAATTTTCAAACTCCGCCATGAGTCTTAAATGCTTTTCATTAAGCTCCGCGATCTTTTCATCACGGGGGTCTTTCTTCGGAGGCTTTTCCTTCTTATCCTTTTTCTTCTTCTTCGGAGGGGCTTCTTTATGTTCTTCCTTCTTTTGCTCCTCTTCGGCGCCTTCAGACTTTTCCGCCCCGTCCTCTTCGCTCCCGGATCCCGCGGTTTCCTCCGCGCTTTCCTCCCCGGAAGACTCCTCTGAAGTCTCCGCCCCGGGCTCATCTTCCTCAGTCATACCCGTCCCCGGTTCTTCAAATACCGGAGCTTCTTCTTCGAAAAGCTCCTTTGAATCCGCTCCTTCTATATTGATCATGTCCTCTGCCTCCTACTTCTTTCTGTATAATGAATCCAGCTGTTCCTGAAGGGTTTTCAGGGTCTGGGCCACCTTTTCATAGTCCATGCGCTTCGGGCCGATAATACTCATCATTCCGCGCATTCCCTCATCCAGCTCGTAGGTCGCTGTCACCACCGAACAGTCCTGCATGGAGCCCACCTTTGTCTCGCTTCCTATATAAACCTGAATTCCGTGGGAGCCTTCCTCCTCCGCCTGGAGCGTCTCCGAAACCAGCTCTCCCAGCTCTTTCTTTTCCTCCAGAGCGTTGATGATCTCGCTGGCCCTGGAATTATCCGTGAGCTCCGGATATCTGAAAATATTGTTGGCGCCGGAGGTATATATCTCCAGATTTTCATCCGCCCTTATGGCCTCCGCCACCGCGTCGATCACCGAGCTTATGACGTCTGTATGAATCCCCGCCTGCTCCTTTATCAGGGTAATGAGTCCCAGGTTTATCTCCTCAAGAGAGAGCCCGTTTAAATGGGTGTTGAGCAGGAGATTAAGCTTCAGTATCGTATCGTTGTCCAGGGGCTCCGAAACCGGAATCAGCTTATTTTTCAGGATGTTTCCCTCCACCACGATAACCGCCAGGATGCTGCTCTCATCTACCTTTGAAAGCTGGATAAATTTAAGCTTGTTCCTGTGTATCTGCGGTGAGGTGATCATCGCCGCGTAATTTGTGTTGAAGGCCAAAAGCTTCGCCACCTGTTTTAAAAGCTCCGAGAGCTGGTCGGCCTTTTCCACCACCATATCCTTCATCTCGGAAACTTCTTTTTCCTTGTCCGCCATCATCCGGTCCACGTAGAAACGGTAGCCCTTATCCGACGGTATCCTGCCCGCCGAGGTGTGCGGCTGGATTATATACCCCATTTCCTCCAGGTCGGACATTTCGTTCCGGATTGTGGCGGAGCTTAAATTCAGCTCTGAATATCTGGAGATTGTCCGCGACCCCACCGGCTCTCCGGTTTCCAGATAGTTGCGGATGATGGCCTCCAGTATTTTTGTTTTTCTTTCATCCATTTCCAGAGCCAAGGGCGCGCCTCCAGATTGCTTTCTTTGTGTGTGTTAGCACTCAACCCCATCGAGTGCTAACATCATATTGATAAGATACCACCGCTCTGAAAAAATGTCAACAAAAAAACATGAAAGGATTGTGAATTATTTCAATGGATTATTGCGGTACCCAGAACTCCGTTTCCCAGAGCTCCCGGCCCGTTCGAAGCGTAAGGGTCTCAAGCTTCCTGTAATGAATCGAAAGATCCTCCGCATTAAAGACCTCATCCGCGGG
>JAILBQ010000048.1 GCA_024680815.1 Lachnospiraceae bacterium
TATATGCCGGCGGATGAGGAGGAGCTTGCAGAGGCTTTACGCTCTTGCGGTAAATAGGCTTCTCCTCCACGCCCTCGTCCAGGGCGGTAAGTGCTGCGACATCGATTCCCTTAAAACGTTCGCTCCCGCAGCTGCCGATTCTTTCTCCCAACTGAACAAGGCGTTCGTAACCCCCCGGCTTTAAGATATTGGTAGCCATGGTTATCGGCCAGATACCGGCGTCAAAAAGCTCCTTTATGTTCTGCAGTACGGCGCCACCGGAGAAGGAAATTCTCAAGGCCCCGTCAAATTCCTCCGAAATCCTCCTTGCCAGATGGATTGTAAGAGGGAAGAGGGAACGGCCCGCCATATACATTTCTTCGCTGGGAAGTTCTCGTGCTGCCACATCCACCGGGAAGGTGTTGGTGAGCTTAAGGCCGAACTCCAGGCCTTTCTCCCCCGTGAGCCTGATCAGGCGCCGGAACATGGGAACGGCGTCCTCCCACTGAAGATCCTCTTTGAAATGATGGTCGTCGAATACAATATAGTCATAGCCCAGGGAATCCAGACGGTCTCTGGCGTATTCATAGCCTAAAAGGGTGGGATTGCATTTTATAAAGGTGTGAAGCTTCTTTTCGGTAATAAGATAGGTGGCTATGCGCTCGATTTCATCCGGCGGGCAGCCGTGAAGGGTGGACTCGGTAATCGAGGTGGAAATATTGGAGGATATGGAATCCACGAAGGAGATATCCACGTTCTTAAAGCGGTTTAAATTCGCCTTTGCCCAGCCGATGCACTCCTTAAAGATCTCAGTGTCTCCCGCTTCCTTCATTCCCTCTATATAGGTATTGATCTTATCGGATTTAATCCCTTCCAGATCATAGCCCACTGACATATTGAAAACAAAGCCCTCGGGATCGCCGAAGGAAAACTCCTTCGCAAGGAGCTTTATGGCCACCCAGGCCTTGACGTATTCCGCAAAAGCATCGGGGACAGTAAGCTCCGTGGACCATTCGCAGTTATAGCATTCGTCATGAGCGGTAATACAGGGCTTGTTCACGCATTTTGAGAGCTCCTCCCCGTCCATCACCTGCACGGTTTTCAGCTCAAAAAAGCGGGAGCCCGCCACATAGGAGGCTATGATATTCTGGGCAAGCTGGGTATTCGGCCCCGCTGCCGGCCCGAAGGGGGACTCGATCTTTTCATCAAAGACCGGGAGAGCCTCGTTCCCGTCATATTTTTTTAAACGTCTTACGCCGAAGATGCTTCCACTTTCCCTGTATTCCGTGAATATCCAGTCCATAAGATGCCCGAAGGGAATGGGCCGCATAATATCGCTCATCTTTTTCCTTTCCGCCGTGTTTTCATCACTCGTTTCCTGTACGGCCTCGCTGCTTTAATACTTCCTGTTATTGAGCTCTCCCCAGAGCTTTTTGCTCTGTTCCATTGTCCAGGCGTTTATCTTTTCCTCGTCTATGTCCACAAACTCCCTGTCCTTATAGACCACCCTTCCGTTGATAACGGTGGTGCGGCAGTTTTTGCCCATCATCCCGAAGAGGATGTGCCCGTCGATGTTTTCGTCCGATAACGGGGTGAAGGGGTGGTAGTCCATAACTATAACATCCGCCTTGGCTCCCTCTTTAAGGATTCCGATAGGCGTTCCGAAGCATTCCTCGGCAATTTTGCGGTTGTTTTCAAAGAGCATGGTCATGGCCTCGCCCCAGGCCACGTTCGGCAGTGCCGCGACGTGGCGCTGAATAATGAGGAAAACCTTCAGACTTTCCAGCATATCGTGGGTATAGGCGTCCGTCCCCATTCCCACCAGGATGCCCTTCTTCATCATCTGCAGCACCGGCGCGGAGCCCACGGCGTTGCCCATATTGGATTCCGGGTTGTTGACCACCCGTGTCCCGGTTTCCTTTATGATTTCCATTTCCCCGTGGCTTATATGTACGCAGTGCCCCAGCAGGGTTTTCTTTCCCAGAATGCCGTTATGCAGAAGTCTGTTTACCGGCAGGCAGCCGTAATTGCGCAGGCTGTCGTAGACATCCAGCATCCCCTCGGCCACATGGATATGGAAGCCTGCCCTTCCGTTATTTGCCTCCACCATCTTTTCAAAGGTTTTGTCCGAAATCGTAAAGAGCGCGTGACCGCCGAACATGGCCTTGATCATGTCGTCGTTCTCTTCTTCCGTCCATGTGATAAAGTCGGCGTTTTCCTTAATACCCTGAAGGGTCTTCTCCTCCCCGGAGCGCTCTGAAACCTCGTAGCAGAGGCAGGAGCGGATCCCGAGCTCTTTCGCCACATCCTTAATCGCGAAAAGCGACCCGGGGATTTCACCGAAGCTGGCATGGTGGTCAAATATCGTCGTGACCCCGTCTCTTATGCAGTCGAGAATTGTGGCATAGGCGCTGGCCCTGGTCCCGTCGAGAGTGAGCTTCCCGTCGATGGCCCACCAAAGGCCTTTAAGAATTTCAAGAAAATTCGTGGGGTTATTGCCTTTTATGGAAAGCCCCCTTGCCAGACCGGAATAGATGTGGGTATGGGCGTTAATAAGCCCCGGCATTATGATTCCGCCATGAGCGCTTATATAATCCGCCTCCGGGTATTTCGCCTTAAGCTCTGTTTCAAATCCCACCTCGAGGATTTTGTCTTTTTCGATTACCACCGCCCCGTCGGGAAAAAACGGATTATCCGCGTCTCTGGTAATTACAGTTCCGTCTCCGATAATCAGCATGGCCTTCCTCCTCACTTTTTTCCGTTTCGCTCATTCATTGCCTTCTTTACCGCCCTTAAGATATTGTCATATCCGGTGCAGCGGCAAAGATGCCCGGAAAGGAGCTTTCTTAACTCCTCGTCGGTATAGATCTCCCCGGTTCTTAAAATGGATTCCGCCTCCATGATAAAGCCGGGAGAACAGAAGCCGCACTGAATGGCGGTTTCGTCCACGAAGGCCTGCTGGATATCGTTTAATTCCCCGTTTTCCCCGGTAAGGCCTTCCAGCGTCTCGATTTCTTTTCCGTCCGCCCATATCGCAAGGTAAATACAGGAATTATAGCATTCCCCGTCTATAATAACGGCGCAGGCTCCGCACTCTCCGACCTCGCACCCTTTTTTCACACTGGTAAGGGAGTAGTCGTTTCGAAGCATATCTGTCAGGGAAGCGCGCACATCCACCATGGCCGACCGTTCTTTCCCGTTTATCTTACAGGTAACAAGCTTGTATTGTTTTTCACTCATGCTTAACCCCCTTAAGCCTTTTCCGGTATCTCTCCGCCGCAGCGGCTTACCGCCTCGATAAAAGCGCGCTCTGTCATGGTGGAGCAAAGATGGAGCCTCATATCCTTCGAGGCCCGCCAGCTGTCTCTGGGCTCCACGTCTTTAAGGACGGCATCCCCGATTTTTTCCGGAAGACCAGCCTCAAGAGAGGCCCCCTTAAACTCCTCTTCTGTCTTCCGGGCCCGCCTTGGCACCGGTCCCGCCACGCCGAAGCCGATACGCAGCCTCTCCAGGGTCTTTTTGTCGGAGGAGAGGCGGACGTTTACGGAGCAGCCTGTTGTGGCTATCTCCATGGCGTTGCGCATCCCGTATTTAATATAAAAGCCGGCGCAGTTTTCGTAGGATTCCTTCGGGATAAGAAGGGCCGTCTGAAGCTCCGCGCTCTTTAAATCGACTTTTCCGGGTCCCAGATAGAACTCCTCTAACGGAAGGGTACGCACTCCCTCCGGGCCGTTCAGCTCCACAATTGCGTCCCATGCAAGAAGGGTGGAGGCCGAATCCGCCGAGGTGACACCGTTGCAGGTGTTCCCGCCGATGGTTCCGATTGCCCTTATCTGCGGGCCTCCCACCATGTCCACGGCCTCTCCCAGGACTCCTATGTATTTCTTGATAAGGGGATCCTTTGTTATATGGGAAAAGGAGGTAAGGGAGCCTATGCGGAGAGTCCCGTCCTCCGCCATGGAAACGCCCCTCAGCTCATCCAGGCCGTAAATACTCACGAGCTCGCAGCCCGCCATCTTCCCTTCCCGGATTTTAATGAGCACGTCCGAACCCCCGGCGATTATCTTTGCTTCGGGATGTTCCTTCATCAGTTCTATGGCATTTTCAACGGATTTTGCCTCATACAAGGCCTTGATATCATACATCAGATAAGCCCCTCCTCCGAAAAACGCTTAAACAAAAGGTGCGGCCGCATCGGAAGCTCGTATAAAGGAACCCCCGTCGCGTTTAATATGGCATTCCTTATCGCCGGGGCCAGGGGCAGGGCAGGCGGCTCTCCGAGAGCCTTTGTGCCGTAGGCGCTTGTGGGCTCCGGATTTTCCACAAACTTCACCTCCAGTTCAGGATGATCCATAAAGGTTGAAAGCTTGTAGTCAAGGAGGTTCCCGTTTAAAAGCTTTCCTGTTTTCGGGTCATAGAGCATTTTTTCCGAAAGGGCGTAGCCGATTGCCATGCTCATTCCGCCCTGGACCTGCGCTCTTGCCAGAGCCGGGTTAACGAGAGTTCCGGCGTCATGCACGTTTATGGCCTTTAAAACCTTCACCGTACACATCGGAATATCCACCTCCACCTCGGCAAAGCCGCAGCCGAAGCTGTAGGCGTTCGACTTTATCTGGGTGCTCTTTTCCATGGTCAGGTGTTCGTTCTGCTCCATATCGTAGAGAAGGCGGAGGGAAAGGTCTCCGAGGCTCATTAAAACCCGGCCGTCGGTTGTCCGCACGATATTTCCATCCGCTATGTCCATAAGATAGGGCTGCATCCTTGTATAGCGGTAGGCCACATCAAGAATATGCTTTTTAAACTCCTCCGCGCAGCCCCTTATGGCCATACCCGCGGCATAGGTCTGACGGGAGGCATAGGCTCCGGTTCCGTAGGGAGTAACGTCCGTATCCTGATTTGATACAATATGCACCATTTCAAAGGGAATCCCCAGGGTTTCGGCCGCCATCTGTGAAAAGGCGGTGTCCGCCCCCTGCCCGATTTCGGTTTCCCCCACCTGAAGCTGGATCGAACCGTCCTGATTCATGACCATGCGGCAGGCCGAGGTTTCAAGGGAAATGGGCCAGACGCCGGTATTGTACCAGAAAACGGACATGCCTACCCCGCGGCGTATATCCCCGGTCTGGTTCTGATATTCCTTGAATTTACGCTCAAAGTCGATGTACTGCGCCCCGAGATCGAGGGTTTCATTGAAGGAGTCGTAATAGAGTTCGTTTTTGGAAAAGCCGTCCACAAAGCCTTTGGGCATGACGTGTTTCCTTCGGTAGGAAAGCGGGTCAATTCCGAGCTTCCTTGCTATGTCCTCGGTCTGGGACTCGACGGCGAAGGTGACCTGGGGCATACCGTAGCCCCGCATCGCGCCTCCCACCTGAATATTCGTGAACACTGTCCAGCCGTTTATTTCCACATTTTCGCAGGGGTAGAGCTGGGGAATAGAGCCCATGCCCTTGGCGATAATCGAATGGCCGTGGGAAGCGTAGGCTCCCTGATTGGACCAGCAGTCCACCTTTCTGGCCACCAGGGTTCCGTCCTTTCTTACCCACGAGATTATATGATAGCGGATTGCGTGGCGGACACGGCAGTTGGCGAAGGTCTCCTCCCTCTGGCACTCAAGCTTAACAAGCCGTCCGCCCACCCGGGTTGTAAGGAAGGCGCACAGGGGTTCATAAAGGGCGTCCTGCTTGTCTCCGAAGCCGCCACCCACAAAGGGTTTAACGATCCGAACCAGTCCCCAGTCCACTCCGAGAGCCTGGGCCACGCAGCGTCTTGTGATATGCGGGATCTGGGTCGAGGAGGTAACGTGGATGCGCCCGCCCTCCTCCCAGGCAAAGCAGATCGCGTTTTCTATATGGCAATGCTGCACCGTCGGGGTTTCAAACCAGTCGTCAAACTTTATGAGGCCCGGTTCCTTAACGGCCTCCTCGAGATTTCCTTTTTTTATCTCGGTGTGTTTTAAAATGTTGTTCGGGAAGGTTTCGTGAAGAAGCGGTGCTCCGTCCTTAATCGCCTCTTCAGGATCCAGCACAAAGGGGAGCTCCTCATATTCGATCTTTATGGCGCGCACGGCCCGGGAAGCGGCTATCTCGTCCTCGGCGATTACCGCCGCCACGTCGTCCCCGTAGTAGCGCACGTGTTTTTCCAGAAGATGGCGGTCGCAGATGTCCTGATGGGACGGATCGGTGGACCAGGGATGGCCGGCGGTGGGGAACATGTGCTCCGGAACGTCGAAACAGGTCACCACCTTAACTACCCCGGGTATGGCTTCAGCCGCAGAAGTATCGATGCTTTTAACGAGGGCGTGGGTCACGGTGGAATGGCATATCTTTGCCACCAGCGCTCCCTTTGCGCAGAGATCGTCCGTGTATTTCGTCCGCCCTGTGGCCTTGTCGGCCGCGTCGATACGCGGAATGCTCTTCCCAACAATCATGGCAGCTCTCCTCCTTTGAATCTAATATAAATATCATAAAATTATTTCTTTTTTTGGTCAATACGAACTTTTTTCTTTTCCGGCATTTTGAGATTTTTGGTAATATTTACTAAAAAATATGGTAATATAAAAAAACAATACCATTGAGAGGAAAAGCCATGAATTCATCCGATACCCAAGCTCCCGTCCGTCTCACGAAACTCACCAAAGCCTCGGGCTGCGCCGCAAAAATCGGCCCGAAAACCCTTTCGGAGGTGCTTTCAGCTCTCCCGAAGTTTTCCGCTCCCGAGCTTTTGGTGGGGCTCGACACCTCGGACGACGCCGCTGTCTGGAAAATCTCCGATGAGCTGGCGGTGGTGGAAACCCTGGATTTCTTTACCCCCGTCGTGGACGATCCCTATCTTTTCGGGAAAATCGCCGCCACCAATGCCTTAAGCGACGTCTACGCCATGGGGGGCGAGCCTAAATTCGCCCTCAACATCGTGGGCTTCCCCTCCACAATTCCGCCGAAGGTGCTTCAGGAGATAATGACAGGGGGCGCCGACAGAGTGAAGGAAGCGGGCGCGGTACTGGTGGGGGGCCATTCCATAACAAACGACGACCCCATCTACGGCCTGGCGGTCACGGGCTTTGTGCATCCGGATAAAGTCCGTACAAATGCCGGGGCAAAGCCCGGAGATGTTCTCCTGCTCACAAAGCAGCTGGGAGTCGGAATCATAAATACCGCAGTAAAAGCCGAAATGGCCACAGCGGCGGAAAAAGAAGAAGCGATTCTTGTCATGAGCTCCTTGAACGCTCCTGCAAAAAACGTGATGGATTGCTTTACGGTCCACGCCTGCACCGATGTTACAGGCTTCGGCCTTATCGGACACTCCTTCGAGATGGCAAAGGGCAGCGGCGTCACAATCGAGCTTGACGTATCCGGCACAGCCTTTCTTTCCGGAGCAAAGGACTACGCCGGAATGGGCCTTATCCCGGGAGGGGCCTACCGCAACAGGGAATTTGTGGGGGACAATCTCGATCCCGGCTCTGTGGAAGAGGTTTATCTCGATCTTCTTTTCGACCCCCAGACCTCCGGCGGACTTCTTTTCAGTATTCCCGAAAAGGAGTGCGATGCCGCCCTCTCCGCCTTTGAACACTCCGGTATAAAAACCGCCGTTTCGGTTGTCGGAAAAGTCCTTCCCGAAGAAGAAAAACTTATCCGGGTAGTTTAAAAAACGGGTGCAAAGAAATGAATCTGAACCAGATACGGTCCTTTGTGAAGCTCGCCAACAACTTCAGTTTTTCCCAGACCGCAAAAGAACTGCATTTCACCCAGCCCACGGTGAGCTCCTACATACGGAAGCTGGAGGAGGAGCTGGGAATTGTACTCTTCCAGCGGACCACCAGAGGCGTGGAGCTTACTGAGGAAGGGAAAAAAATCTATATACACGCCAGACAGATCGTGGAATCCGCGGAGGCCATAGAAGCTCTCTCGGACAGGAGCAAGGCTCCCGAAAGCCAGCTTATAATAGCTTCCTCCACTATTCCCACGGAATATCTCCTGCCTGCCCTGCTCTCCGCCTTCAGGGAGGAATATCCCGATGTGAAGCTGAAGCTTAAGGAAACCTCCAGCGAAAACGTTGCGCAGGAGGTGGCGGCCCATACGGCGGATATAGGCTTTTCCGGCGCGGTATTCGAGGCAAAGAACTGTGCCTTTACCCCGGTGTTCGAGGACGAGCTCATCGTCATTACCCCGAACAGAAAAAAATACCGGGAATACCAGAAAAACGGAACGGATCTTTCCTGGATTCTCGAAGAAAACGTGATATTGAGGGAAGCGGGATCGGGCACCCGCAGGGAATCCTTAAAGCGTCTTAAGGATATAGGAATAGCCCCCGAAAAGCTGAAGGTCATTGCCGATATAAACAGTCCCCAGGCCATCCTCCAGTCGGTGGAGAAGGGCCTGGGTATCTCGTTTTTATCCGACCTCGCCGCAAAAAAGGGGCTGCAGAACAAAAAACTCTTAGGCTTCGCCCTGTCCGAAACAGGGTTCCGCCGCAAACTCTATATGGTGACAAATACACTCTATCCCGCCACCGAAGCCGTTAAAGCCTTCGCAAGGTTCGCCGGCTCCTTCTTTCCGGGATAACGTCCTTTAATCTTTGGCCGGTATCACGGCTCCGTTATAATTGTCTGTGATAAACTGCTTTATTTCAGCGGACTGAAGCACCTCCACCAGAGTCTTGATCGCTTCATTGTCCTTATTGGCCTCTGTGACGGTTATGATATTGGCATACTCGGAATCCTCGCCCTCTCTCATAAGATAAGCCGTCGTGTCCAGCCCCGCTTCCAGAGCACGGTTGACATTGACGAAGAAAGCGTCAAAATCCTCGGAAGAAGGAATAATGTTCGCCTGATCCATCTCAATTAACTCAATGGGCTTCACATACTCCTCGACTTCCTTCACCGCGGCATCCATCGGGGACATGTCGGGATTCAGCTTGATAAAGCCTTCGCTCTCCAACACCTTGAGGGCTCTGTATTCGTTGGAAGAATCGTTGGGAATAGCGATGACGGCCCCTTCCGGAAGCTCATCCTTTGACTTATATTTATCCGAGAAGCAGGCATAAGGTTCCACATGAATGCCACCCATGCTGTAGAGCGTCACTCCCATTTCATCCTCTATGCTGTGCATGGCAGGCACGTGCATGAAATAAGCGAAATCGATCTCACCGTCCACAAGCATCTCGTTCCAGGTCGCGTCCCAGGTGGTGGAGACGATATCCAGCTTTATGCCTTTTTCGGCCAGCTGATCGGCGGCCGCGTTCAGTATCTCACTGTGGGGAGTCAGATCGCAGACGCATTTAAGCACCGTCTCTTCCGCTGCTGCCGGGGCTTCGGAAGCCTCTTTGGCCGGTTCGCCTTCTTCCGGAGCCGGAGCGGGTGCCGGAGCAGGCGCCGTGGCCGTGCCGGTGCAGCCGGAAAGTGCCGCCGCTGCCAGTGAAAGGCTCAGTAATGCTGTCATCAGTTTTCTTTTCATCAGTAAAACCCTCCTTTTAAAAAATTAATTATTATGTCAGCCTGATCTGACATCACCAGATACGAAAGTGCGGATTGCTCCGTGCCTACGGCACTCTCGCAATCCTGGCCCGTACTCGCATATCGCTCCGCTTCGCGTAGCTTTTAGGCTCGTACGGGGCAGGTTCTCTAATGTTCACACGAAACCTCGAGTAAACTCGGGTTTCGGTGACCATTGAGAACACTTTCAGAGTAAATTATATGAGATGACGCTTTTTCAGGATAAGATTGGAAAACAGGTTTCCGATAAACTGCACGGCCTGTACGATGACAATGAGCACCAGGATGGTCGCGATCAGAAGATCGTGGTCATAACGGGTAAAACCATAGGTCACGGCGATATATCCGATACCGCCGGCTCCGAAGCTGCCGGCCAGAGCCGTCATGGAGATCACAATGATCACCGCGTTGGTAAAGGCCCGTATTAAAGACGGCAGGGACTCCGGCACCATGACCTTAAACAGTATCTGGGCATTTGTGCTTCCCATGGCCTTGGCCGCTTCGATCTTGCCCTTTTCCAGCTCCAGAAGAGAGCTCTCCACCAGTCTCGCGAAGAGAGGCACGCAGCTGGCTACCAGAGATAAAATGCAGGCGTTGGATCCGTAGGATTTCCCCAGCAGGGCTCTGGCCACAGGCAGCATCACTATGATTATGATCACCTGCGGCAGGGAACGGAAGCAGTTTATCAGGGCCCCCAGCACGTTATGGACCGGCGCGCAGGGCATCAGCCCGTCAGGGGCGGTCATCACCAGTATGAGCCCGAGGATGAGACCGAAAAGCAGGACAAATACCGAGGAGACCAGAACCATATACATGGTCTCTCCCAGAGCCGGCAGCACCTCCTCCCAGACCTCGGCGGAAAAGGCGTGTTTAAATACCTCCCAGAATGAATATTTATATAAACTCATCGCACTTCCTTTTTACTATTCGGAAAATGTATCGCTGCGAAACCGGTTGTATACCTCGATAAAACCTTTGGCCGTATCGCAGACAGGATTACGGAATATATCGGAGACCAGCCCCTGCTCCACAAACCGTCCCTGCTCCATGACCGCCATGCGCCGGCAGGTGTATTTCACCACCTCCAGCTCGTGGGTTATCATGAGAATGGTAAGTCCCAGCTTTTTATTAATCTGAAGAAGAAGATCCAGAACGGAAAGGGTCGTCTGCGGATCCAGCGCGCTGGTCGCCTCATCGGAGAGCAGCACATCCGGGCGGTTGGCCAGAGCCCTTGCGATGCCTACTCTCTGTTTCTGGCCTCCGGACAGCTCTCCGGGATATGCATCCCTTTTGTCTGTCAATGACACGAGCTCGAGCATCTCCGATATCCGCTCTTCCTTTTCCTTCTCCGTCATACCGCTGTTTTTCAGGGAATAGGCGATATTCTGACGGGCCGTCATCGAATCAAAGAGATTGAACTGCTGGAAGATCATGCCGATCTTGCGCCGCTGTCTGTTGAGCTCACTCTTTTTAAGAGCGGTGACATCCACTCCGCCAATCAGGACGCTTCCCTCATCAGGCTCCTCCAGCCGGTTTATGCACCGCACAAGAGTGGATTTTCCGGCGCCGCTGTAGCCCACGACTCCGAAGATCTCTCCCTTTTCGATGCTTAAGTCTATACCCTTTAACACCTCGACGGTCTGCTTCCTGCTGCGGAATGTCTTATGCAGATTTTTAACAACGAGAAAATCGCTCATATTTTATTAATATAAAGCAGCCGGAGACTTTCTTCAAGCTTTTACAGATATTTATCCCTTTTCCCGTTATAAGCCTTCTTCTTTCCGTCACAGGTTGTCTCTCCGACGAACATGTCGGCTATCCTGAAATAGGGACAGGTCTTTCCTATGCGCGCCCCGACCGATGCCTTGATAAGAGTGCAGGTGTTCTGCGGCAATACCTTTTCTCCCTCCTTATTCTTTCCCGCAAGAACCGCCGCTCCGATCGCCCCGGCATATCTCGCCCGTTCGCAGGAGCGGACCTCTCTTCCGATACGGTCCGACAGGAGCTTCCGGAAATATTCTTCCTCACAGAGCCCTCCGGTCAGATAAACCGGCCGGGCCGGGCCCTTTATTTTCGCGTATTCCTGCCAGACCTTCACCGCGATGGAATTTAATACTCCCCAGGCTATGAAAATTCCTCAACCCTGCCGTCCGTGCAGGCTATGACCTTCGTATCCTGCCCTCCCACATCTATGACATGGATGGGTTCGGGAGAAAATAAAAATGATGCCCCCAGTGCATGACAGGTGATCTCGGTTATGCTTTTTCATTGTCCAGAACCGCCGTCTTGGCCGAAGTTGAACCTATATCTATCCCGATGTATTCCATTGTGTTCCTCAATTACGGACGGATTATCCTTCCGGCTCCGGCGAGGGTTTCCACAATATCATACATATTCGTGACGCTTCCCACGGCGAGCTTTTCCTTAAGGCCGTAGAAGTCGAGGCAGGTGCCGCAGGTTTTTATCTCCACCCCGGCCTTTTCCAGGGCCTTTAAATCCTCCAGGGAATCCGACCCCTCGGTTGTTATATATGCCCCGCCGTTATAGGCAAGTATCGTATCCGGAAGAGAACCAAGATTTGTGAGGGCGTAGATAAAGGCCTTCATCAGGGCCGCCCCCAGCTTTTCATCCCCGGTTCCCATGAAGCGGGAGGAGAGGACCACCACGCTTTTCGCTCCCGGAATTGTACATGATGCGGCAATTTCCTCGGCCGCCGCGTCGCCTTTATCCTTGTCGAGGACTGAAAGCTTAACGTCAAAATCCACCTCGAAGGCTCCCTCTCCCTTCTTTCTGCTCTCCACCTTAAAGCCCATGGAGCCGCCGAGCTTTGTCAGGTTTTTTACGGCGATGTCGTTGTCCACAAGGATCGTCAGGGTGCCGTCCTCCGTGAAGGCCTCCGCCGCCTTTTTCGCGTTGATTACGGGCTGCGGGCAGGCAAGTCCCATGCAGTCAAGAGTCTGATTCATTTTTTCTCTCCGTCCTTTCTTAAATTTATTACTGTTCCGCTATTTTTTTAACGGCCTCAGCCGCCGCGTCCGCCTCTTCGGGAATATTGAAATACGAAAAGCTGAAGCGCACCGCCCCCTGCTCCACGGTTCCGAAGGTCTCGTGCATAAGCGGGGCGCAGTGGCCGCCGCTGCGGGTCGCGATTCCGAAATCCTCAAAAAGCGCATCAGACACCTCCGCCGAATCGTAATCCCCGATATTCAGGGTAACTATCGGGCAGCGCTTTCCGGCCTCATAATCCCCGTAAAACTTAAGCCCCGGAACCTCCTTCACGGCTTCATAAAATCGCCGTGCAAGAAATGCCTCTCTTTCCCCGATGGCCGTAATCCCTGTTTCGAGAATAAACTCCACCCCGGCCTTCAGTCCCGCCAGGGAATGGCCGTTAAGCGTCCCTGCCTCCAGGGCCGTGGGGAGCTCCTCCGGCTGGGTTTTCGAAAAGGTCTGAACCCCGGTGCCGCCGGTTTTTAACGGCCGGATTTTTACTCCCTCCCCCACAACCATGCCGCCGGTTCCCTGGGGTCCGAAGAGAGCCTTGTGCCCGGTAAAGCAGAGCACGTCTATGCCCGTAGCCGGCAGATCGATGGGAAAGGCCCCCGCACTCTGGGAGGCGTCCACTATGGTCAAAAGGCCGCGTTTTTTCGCAAGGGCCGCAACAGCCCCCACATCCACGATATTTCCCGTAAGATTTGAGGCATGGGTAACAACGATCCCCCGGGTTTTCGGGGTAATGAGTCCCTCGATTTCTTCGAGTTTTAAGCGTCCCTTTTCATCCGCCCCGGCAAAGGAGAGGCTCACTCCCCTCTCCTTCAACTCATAGAGGGGCCGCAGCACCGAATTATGCTCCAGCACCGTGGAAATAACATGGTCGCCTTCCTTAAATATCCCCTTGATGGCGGTATTCAGGCTTTCGGTTGAATTGGAGGAAAAAACGATCCGCCTCGGATCGCTGACGTGAAAGAGCCCGGCCAGAGCCAGGCGTGTTCCGTAAATGACACGGGAGGCATCCAGAGAGCCTTCATGGGCTCCCCTGCCTGAATTTCCCAGAGCTTCAAGAGCGGCGCACACCGCCTTTACAACCTCCGGTGGTTTTTTCATGGTGGTGGCCGCGTTATCGAGATAGATCATGCTCACACAAGCGCTTCGTGCATTGCCTCGTTTTCGATGCCGGCTCTTTTCATGGCTTCAGCTATCCTCTCCCGTTCCGAAAGAGGGGCGCACCAGCAGAGCCCGCAGCCTGCGGAGATAGAGCGGGGTACCGGGATTATGCGTCCCGGTACCTCATTTTTCCTGCACATCTCCTCCATAGCCATCGCATCAAAGGTCGTGCGAAAGGTAACAATCAGTTTACGTTCCTTTTTCCGAAGCACTTTTCTTCCCCTGCTTCCATTTTGAAGTCCCCCCGCAGGGAAAGTCAAATTGCAATCCTTAATAAATATACCGGATTTATATCAGGATTTTATCGTTATGATCTCCGGCGTCATATACTTTCCGAGCTTTTCCGCCACATAAGCTTTGATCTTCTCTTTGTCAATATCCGCCGGACACTTAAGAGCCGCCTTGACATAGAACAGATTATTTTCCCCGTACTCCAGGGAGACCTCCGCCTTTTCTATCCCCGGGAAGCCCTCCAGAGTCCGTTCCAGCTCAAACAGGTTGATATAGGAGCGGCCCATGATCGTTTCCCGCACCACGGTTCTGCCCGCCTGATAGAGGGCCTCCACCTTGTGATCCGGCGTGATCCTGGCTTCTATCCCGGTGTCGTAGAGAATCCCCGGTGTATACAGGCTCTCGATCGTCTCTTTGCATCCGTTCACCGGCCGGTTCAGGATATAGAGTCTCCCCCAGGCGCCGAAGGGCTTCTTCAGCCCGTATTCATCCAGCACGTAAGGTTTTATGATCTGATCCTCCTCCGCCCCGGGTATGACCTCGTAGCCGATGGAAGCGTTCAGGCGCTGGGCGGACATGCTTAAATGCTCCGGATACAGTTTTGCAGCAAGATGATCCTTTAGCTTTCGTACGGAGGTTTCCTCAAACATGGCCTTCAGTATATTTTCCATAGCCGTCAGGAAAACAAGGAGCATATCCCTGTCAAAGCGGTTCTCCCAGTACCTCAGCTCATAGGTATAGTCGTCCTTGCCGGCATAGACCATCATGTGGAAGGGCATCGAATCCAGCTGTACGCGGATCCCCTCCGCGCTCTCCCCGCCGATCTGAGGAATATTTAAGAGCTCGCCCTGATACTGGAAAAACATTTCATTTGCAAGCAGACAGGACATATGGGTCTCCATAGTATGAAGGATCTGATCGGCATTTCTCTTCAAGAGCTCTCCCACGGTCTCATGAGGAATTTTTTTATACCGGAAGGCATAGTTCGCATAAAACTGTCCGGCAATACGCACCCATCGGCCGTCGGTTCGGCCGTTATGGATGCTTGTGATAACCACATCATCCAGCGCCCAGAAAAGCGCGGCCGTGTAGGAAAAGGCCGTAATAAACGCGGCGTTCTCGGAAACAGAGTGCTCCGAGCAGAAGCCCTGCAGATTTTTACGGTTTATCGTGGAAAACCTCCCCTTGATAAACGCGTTATGCGCCTTTCCCAGATCATAGCTGTCGCTCTTTGCCAGAACGCTTCTGCTCATATTGAGATCCTTAAGGAGCTTTTCATAAAACTCAATGTCCTTATCCCTCAATCCCGCCGCATCCCTGGCGTATTCATCCAGAATAAACTCATAGAAGCTGTAGGAGGACTTCTTTACCTCTTCACCGAGATAGAGACGGTTCAAATCCTCCAGAAGGATGCTCATGGTCATGCCGTCGCCGATGATATGCGCCACATCGAAGAAGAGATACTTTGCTCCCTCGGTCCGGTACAGACCGATGTGGTAGAGATTTTCACCCTTCGTATACATAAAGGGTCTCAGCAGTGTTTTTCTCTTTTCCTCCCATTCCTCATCGGAAAGGGTAAGTCTTTCTATCTCCGGCTCTAATGTATCACACCGGAAGTTGGCATATCTCCCCTCCGCCCCCGGCTCGATGCGGTCCGAAAGGATAGGGTGGATTTCAAAAAGCTGCCGGATCGCCTTTTCCATGCGGTCCAGATCGATCCTGTCGGAGAGCTTATAGAAAAACGGAAGATTGGCTGTCGTATTACCCTTCAGGACATAGGCAAAATACATCTGCTGTCTTGTTAAGGGATAGGTCTCCCGCTTTGTATAATCCGTTCCGCCTGCCTCTCCGGCTTTCTTTTCCTTAAGAAGAGCGAGCTTTTCGACAGAGGCATTTTCCATAAGCTCCGTCAGAGTCAGGGCAAAGTCCAGACTGTCCTGAAGCTCGGTTAAGAGCAGAATACTGGTAAATGAGTCCAGCCCCGAGGTATAAAGATCGGTATCAATACCGAATTTTCTGTGCCCCAGAACATTTGCCACGGCCTCATACACCTTTTCCTGTCCCTCGTTTTCGGGAAGACGTATATTCGCCTTCTGCTCCTTTGCCTCTTTTCTTTCCCGGAAAAAGGCTTCCCGGATGATTTTTTTGGAAGAGGTCTTCTGGAACGGCGCTTTTCTGAAGCTTGTCTGCAGAATCCGTTTATAGGGAGGAAGCTTCTGGTTGTAAGCCTTGATATGCTCCTCTATCTCCAGCTCGATATTTTTGACTCCCGCGTTCTGCGCATTGCCGTAATCCGGAAAGACCTCGCATTTTATGACATCATCCTCCCCGAAGACAAGGATTTCGCTGATTAACGGATCCGCGGAGAGAGCGCTCTCCAGCTCTTCGGGGGCAATATTCTCACCGTTGCTTAAAATAATCAGATTCTTAAGTCTGCCTGTCAGATAGAGGAAGCCTTCCTCATCCAGATACCCGATGTCTCCTGTCTTTAACCACCCGTCCTCCGTGAAGGCTTCCTTTGTGAGCTCCGGCTCGTTATAATAGCCCTGCATTACATAGGGAGAACGCACCTGGATCTCTCCGCCCTCGGCGATCCGCGCCTCCACCGCGGAAAGAAGCTTTCCGGCGGAGCTGAGCTTTTCGATTCTTCCGTATTCCGCCTGGGAAATAATCGGCGAGCACTCGCTCATGCCGTAGCCCTGTCCGATCAGAACTCCCATGGCCGCGTATTTTTCCGCCAGATCCTGGGGTAGTCCTCCGCCGCCGCAGACAATCCTGGACAGCCTTCTTCCGTAGACCTGATACAGCGCGTCCCTCTCGGTCATTCCGGGATCCGCGTCCACCATGGCCGCGATCCGGTTATATAGCGCTCTCGCAATCATCGGCACCAGGTATATAACCGAGGGCTCGAACATCCTTAAGTGCTTTCCGAGCTGTGACAGGGGGCCGTTGATGCAGATTGTCGCCCCTTTATGGATCATGGTAAGAACATCGGCATTGATGCAGTACACGTGATGGATCGGCAGGGTCAGCAGGCTTACAACCGGTTCCGGATCATCCACGGGATTCTGCCCCAGGACATTACCCGCCAGGTTGGAATTAGTTAACATAACTCCCTTGCCCCGACCTGTTGTCCCGGAGGTAAAAAGTATCATCGCAAGATCCTCCGGCGACACCGAAGCTTCCGCCCCTTCTTCTCCCCAGCTCTTCCCTCCGAAACGGGTGTCCCGGAGGATATCGTTAAGACAGGGATTCTTTTTCACGGACTGCAGAGAATAGTATTCCCTGACCTTCGGGCAGAGCCCTTTCGCATCCTTAATAAGCGGCTCCTGCTCCCAGTCATAAAACAGGATATCCACATCCGAACGGTTAAGACAGTCCGAAAGATGGGAAAGATCCATCTGGGCGTCCAAAGGTACCACCGTGTTTCCCGAGGCCATCACACCGGTCAGGACGGAAATATAATGCGCGCCCGCCGAGCCGAACATTCCGACCTTCACCCGACGCCCCCACTCCGTCCGCTTTTCGTTTACAAAGGCTCCTACGATGCGGCACAGCTCCCCGAAACGTTCGTAGCTGATGTCGTAGACCAGGTCATCCTCCCTCTCATAACGAAGAGCAATTCTCTCCGGATATGCCGACACACTGCTTTCCAGCAGGTCTCTTATGGTTCTTATTTCTTCACTGCCCATCCCTTTCTCCTCCGTCTTATTAAACACCCTGTTAATGAACTCCATTCTTTTATCCATGGCAGCGGCCAGCACAGCGCTGTCCTTTGCCATGTCAAACGCGTGCACCGTGCCCTTCGTTTTGTTTAAAACCACCTCGCAGCCGTTTTCCTTAAGCATTTCGGCATAGGCTATACCCTCATCCCTCAGCGCGTCAAACTCGGCCGTTTCCACGTATGCCGGCGGAAGATTTTCAAGAGAGGCGGCGGAGGCCGGATGCAGATAATATTTCTGTGCCCCGTCGTCGGTTTTAAGGAGCCTGTGATACGACCTTATGGCGTCGGCGTTAACGACGGGCACATCGGTAAATTCCTTCATCGACTTTGTCTCCGTGTCGAGGCCGATGCTGGGATATAAAAGAAGCTGGCCTGCAAGCGGAGTGCCGTTGTCCCTTGCAAGGAGGGAAAGCGCCGCCGTCATGGTTCCGCCCGAGCTGTCGCCCATGGCCGCGATGCGCTTCGCATCTATCTTAAGCTCATCAGCGCCTGCAATAAGATATTTTAATACCTCATAAGCCTCCTTTATGGGAAGAGGCAGGGAATATTTCGGCCCCAGATGCTGAAGGAGGAAGAAAACCACGCTCCCGGTTTTTTCAACAATCTTTCTGGCCAACCGGTAATGGTAGGGCAGGGCCGGCAGCATAAACGCGCCCCCGTGCATAAAGAGAACCGCGGGAAGGGGTTCCGGACCCTTTTTCTCAGCCGGCGTAAATTTAAGCAGGGAAACATACCCCTTCGGCGAGCTTTCGCAGGGAATCTTCATTTTATCCACCTGCACTTTATCCGTGGAAGCCTGCCTGTCGGGAAGCCTGCCGTAAAGGAGCTTAACCATCTTTATCTGGAATCTCGTCTTTGCAACAGGAATTTTTGTCAGCGGTATAAGCTCGGGATCCAGAGGATATTTCCCGACCTTCTTCCCTTTGGACTTCCAGAAGGGAACATGGATCGTAAGCTCCGAATGATCCTCAAAGACAAATACCCTTATATCATCCGAGAGGTTGGCAATGATCGAATGGCTTATTTCAATCCAGTTCGCGGCGTCGTCCTCGATGAGTCTGTCAAAGGACGCTCTGTTATATGCCTCCTCCGTCCATACATAGGCCGCTCCGGTAAAGTCAAGGCCCATCTCCTCGAAATCCTTCGGCGCGGCCTTTCTTAAGCCTATATCCGCAAGCCCCGTAGCCCCCTTCTCTATTGTCTCATAGCTTAAGCCGAGAATCCGGCCGATCTTGCTCATGATTCCCTCCGGGGCACGATCTTCTTCGGTTTCCGAAGCGCTTATCCGGGAAGCCTGCATCAGCATAAGACGTACGGCACAGCCCGAACCGTCTCCCTCGATACTCAGGGTTCCTTCCCGGTTATCGGGCAGATTCTCTATGATTTCCGCCGTTTCCTCGGCTATCAGCCTTAAGTGAAGTCTGTCCTTTGGCTCAAGGCCGGTGCTCCCGGAATACCGCTCCGCAAGTTCAATTGCCTGCTCCGCGCTTTTCCCTTTTTCGACTTCCGCTTTAACAATCATCCCTGTGTTCCTTTTCTTTCAATGTCTATCTGTCCTTTTCCTCTTTGACTATGAGATCCCTGTTGGCAATCTCATATTTATTGAGCTCGGTATCGGGTACCTCGTCTTTCTCCGGAGTGTACCACCTCTTTTCACCGAAATATTCCTGAAGCTTTATATCCTTGAATTTCCGGCCGTGCCGCGCATATATTTCGTTGCGGGCAAGACGCAGCTCCTCATCCGAAAGTCCCCTTATATCGCTCTGCTCCAGATATACGCTGTCGCTCCACGGGAGGATATAGTCTCCTGATGCGCCGCTCTCTTCCTCCTCTTTTTCCGCGGGTTCATCAGTCTTTTTGCCCGAATCCGCCGAAGAGGAAGCATCAAACTTCTGAAGCTCTCCCTCCACGTTTTCAAATTCGGCCTTTTTGATTATTTCCGCGGTTTTCACGGAATAATAATAGACGGGTTCATCATGGTTTTTGGCGTAGGGGTTACCTGTCAGCCGGATTTTGCTGTAGCTTAGCACCCTGTTTTCCGGATCCTCCGCCTCATAATCCACAATTCCCGAATAGACGGTAAATGTGGAGTCTCCGTTATCGATGAACCCGAAGAGCTCCGGGCCTGAAGCTCCGAAATCTCCCAGTCCCACTTTGTAGGCTTTCTTTCCGCTGTCGTATTTTATCAATTCATATTTGGCCGTCTGCCCGGATATTTCCGGCATTTCCCCGTCAAAGCCCGGATCGAAGGCGGAGGCATACATGCACATGACCTCCTCCGGAACGGAAACGAAGCTGTCCTCCACCTTAAGCTCCCCGCCGAACTTATTGCCGGCATTCGCGTTATACCCGGAAAGAACCATAATCATCGACCAGTATCCATCCTCTCCCGCAGTATAACTTCCCTGGTTTTTCAGCTCCAGATCATCACTGAGCCCATAGGTCGCGCTTAAAAGCACATACTCCATATCTCCAAGCTTCCTGTAGAACGGATCGGACACCTCCGTAACCTCAGTCCCGGAATCCTCTTCTTTCTCGCCGTCCTCTTCCTCGAAGTCCTCTACCACATCGTAGTCTTCATCCTCTTCCCCGTCTTCCTCCTCATCCTGTTCATCCCAGTCGGTGTCCCACTCCTCCTCTTCGTCCGCGAAGTCCTCATACTCCTCCCCGTCATCATCGTTTCCCATGTTGATGGTAACCGATTCCGGAATGCCGCAGCCTCCCAGCAGCATAAGGGTCAGGGCAATCAGAAATATCCTCAGTTTTTTCATGGTTCTCCTTTCCGCCGCGCTTTCTGCGGCTCGCGTCTTAAAACTCCGGCGCATACGTCCTCATTCCAGACCTCCCCGGAAAAATTGTCCGAAATATATTTCCGTATCTCTTCAGGCAGGTCGGATAAGTCTCTGTGTACAGTAACAAGAAACAGGGTGTCGCAGTTTTCAAGGTCGGATACCGGAGCCTCCCCCTGAAGGCTCACACTCTTTATTTCCGTATCCCTCCCCCCGTTTCGTAAATAGTATTCGGTAAAGCCCGCGGTAGCCCTGGGATTTACGGAGCAGACCACGGCTGAGCCCGGAGCATGAAGCTCTTCTCCCCCGGTTTCCCTTAAATACTGTGCCGCCTCCCTGAAGGGTTCGTAGCTGACCCCTGTCTCCTCCCGGACTCCCCGGTAATTGATAAGCCCCAGGTAGCACACGATAAAGGCCGTTGCCACAAAGGCAAGCTCCAGAGCCCTCTCCCTGTTTCCTCCGGAAAGAATATCCGTCCCCTCCTTTAAGCCCAGTCCCATCAGTATAAAAAGCGCGGGGAGGATCACGAAAAAATACCGGTTAACGAAGAACCCTCCGGCAGGATTTATTACGGCGCTGTAGATAAACACCAGCCCCACAGTCCCCCCTGAACACCATAAAAGAATCAGCGCGCCCGAAAGAGCCTTCCCGAAAGGCCGGCCGGAGGCGAAGGCACTAAAGAGGCGGAAGACAATTAAAAACACCGCAAAGAGCAGCAGAATAAAAAGGCTCTCCCTTCCCGAAAGAAGGAAGCGCACCATTCTTGCAAGCATCGGCAGGGTCGGCTTATCCGGCCAGAAGGAGCCGATGGATTTTTCCTTATTCATAAACATCAGGATGAACCAGGCGGAGAAAAGCGCACCTGAAATGAAATACGGAATAAGACTCCGGGCCTTTTCCTTTCGGGAAAGCACAAAAACAAGCTCCGCGATCCCGAGGAACAGGACAAAAACCGCCCCCATATAGTGGGTGAATAAAAGGAGCACAAGAGAAACGGTAAAAAGAAATTCACGGCCGAAACGGGCCTTTGCCGAAAGTCCTCCGGCCAAAAATAAGCCTCTCCGAAAGAACACAAAAAGCAGGAGGGAAACATTGAAAACCATGAAGGCATATGCGCGAAACTCCATGGCGCAGCCGGTAATTATCGAACCGGAAAAGGCATAGAGCGCGGCGGTAAAGACCCCCGCCCTCTTCCCGAAGAGCTCTTCCGCGGCCAGAGCGGAAAAAACGCAGCCGGCAGCGGCGGCCAGAGACGGCAGAAGGAGCATAATCCTGTCGGAGGCCGGAAAAAGCCTGTACCAGAGAGCGGCAGCAAGCGGAAAAAGAGGGAGATTCGTCACATCTACCCTTAAGTACTGCATCAGAATATCAACGAGGCCTTTATCCTTAGTTATGGTTCCTAAAAGTGAGAGCTCATCCAGCCAGAAAGACTGAACCCCGGCCTGCATAAGGCAGAAGGCAAGCATAAGAAAGGCGAAAGCCAGATAGATTATCACCGGCTTTCGTGAAAAAAGCGCAAAACCACCGGTCCGGCTCTTCATTGTGTCCCTCCGTCAGCAGCGGAGCCGCCGTCTTCATAAGCCCCGCTTCCGAAGCGGGAAACAAACTCCTCTTCGGATATTATGGGAATTCCGAGCTCTTTGGCCTTCCTGTTTTTTGAAGAGGTGCTTTCCGTATCGTTATTTACAAGAAACGCGGTCTTCTTTGAAACCGAACCCGTGACGGTCCCTCCCTGTGACTCCACATAGGCCTTAAACTCATCCCGGTTGCGGTAAATATTCACATTCCCGGTAATCACAAAGCTCATGCCGGAAAGCTTTTGCGGCGCGCCCGGGCTCTCCGGTCCGGAAGGAATAAGAGTCAGTTCATCAAGGAGCTTCTCAAATTCCCTGCGGAAGCGCTCGTTTTCATACCAGCTTAAAATCGACGCGCTCCGCTCCGGCCCCACACCGTTAAGATCCTCAAAGCCTTCATGCTTTTCAAGCCGTTCAAGAAAGCCCTCAAAGCCCAGAGACCGGATCAGCTTTTTCGCGGCGTCAGTCCCCACCATCGGGATGCAAAGGGAAAAAATGAGATTCACCGGATCGGCTCTCCGGCTTCTTTCAATGGCAGATCCGAGATTTTCGCAGGATTTTTTCCCGAAGCCCTCCATCTCCATGATAGTGTCGAAATGCTCCGGCAGACGGAAAATATCCGAAAACTCTCCGATAAGCCCGGCATTCATAAAGGTAAGCAAGGTCTCCACAGAAAGCCCGTCGATATCCAGTCCGCTTTTGGAAACAAAACGGGTATAGCGCTTCAGATTTCTGGCAGGACAGTTTTCGTTGGTGCAGCGCAGGGTTTTTGTACCGCTTAAACTCACCCTTATTTCCGTTTTCGCGTGGCAGACCGGGCAGGAGGAGGGCACCTCAAAAACCCCCTTCGCTTCCTTCACCCCGATTATCTTCGGAATTATTTTGTTGGCCTTTATGCAGGAAAGGACGCTCCCTTTTCCGCCTATCCCCAGGCGCTCGCATTCGGAAATGTTGCAGAGCGAAGCCCGGGACACCACGGTGCCTTCGAGGTTCACCGGTTCAAAGACCGCCACCGGAGAGATTGTGGAAACCGCGCAGGACCACTCTATCTCCTTAAGAACTGTTTCCGCCGCGGTGTCCTCCCATTTGAAGGCGTATCCGGCGCTTAGCTGGTGATGGCCCGTAACGGAGCCGCTTGAGGCATAATCGTTGTCCTCATAGCATAAAACAAGCCCGTCGGCGGGATAAATCATTTCCCCGTTTTCTATGCGTTTTGTCCAGCGCTTAATCACCTCTTCAAGAGAAGATGCATCCGTCTTTTCCCTCTCCACCACCTTAAAGCCCAGGCGGGATAAAAGCTCCATCCTCTTCCCCCAGGAAGAGAGCGGCTCCGGAATATAAACCAGTGTGAAGGCCCTGAAGCTTATATGACGTTCCTTAACCTTTTCCGCATCATCGAGATTTAAGGTGCCGCTGGCCAGGTTTCTCGGATTGGCGTATTTTTCCCCGTCTTCGGCTGTTTCGTTGATAAGCTCGAAATCGGGATAGGAAATCACGGCTTCCCCCCTGACCACCAGATGCCCTTCATAGTCCACCCGTTCGGGAAGCTCATTTATCGCCGGGCCGAGAAAGGTTATATTGTTGCCCACCGTACCGTTTCCGCGGGTAAGGAGCTTTGAAAGATGCCCTCCGTCATAGGTGGCAACCAGTGTGAGACCGTCCAGCTTCCAGGAAAGCCAGATTTCCCTGTCTCCCGCCCATTTCTTCAGCTCCTCCACCGACTTGGTTTTGGCCAGGGAAAGGGCCGGAAACTCATGGGGCTCTCTGCTGCTTCCCTTCGCTTCCGCTCCGGTATTTGCCGTGGGGGAATTCGCCCGGACGATTCCACTCTCCTCCTCAAGAGCCTTTAATTCATCAAAGAGAGCGTCCCATTCGAAGTTGCTCATCGCCTCGTCCTGCCCGTTGTAATAGGCCTCGGACGCTTCGTTCAGAATCCGGATGAGTTCATCCATCCGCTGCTCTTTTGTCTCTTTTTCACCCATCTTTTAAGAACCTTCCCCCTGATGTGTCACGGCCTCTTTTCGCAGCCGCAAAACCTCCTCTTCGGTCAGTTCCCTGTATTCTCCGGCCTTAAGTCCCTTCAGGGAAAGAAACATAAAGCGCGTGCGTTTAAGCTCCGTAACCGTCAGGCCGAAGGAGGCGCACATTTTTCTTATCTGCCGGTTCATCCCCTCAGTCAGAACGCAGGAGAACCGGTGTCCGGAAAGACGCCGTATGCTGCAGGGCCTCGTGCGGCGCTTTTCCTCCAGAGGAAGGCCGCCCCGTTCCATGGCCTCAAGCACTTCGTCCTCAATCTCTTCCGCCACCGTTACCTCATATTCCTTTTCGTGGCCGCCTTCCGCTTTTAAGAGGCTGTTTACGAGGGAGCCGTCGTTGGTCAGTAAAATAAGCCCCGTCGAATCCTTATCCAGCCGTCCCACCGGAAAAACGCGAAGGGGATATCCCACAAAATCCACTATATTGTTGTGCTCCCTGCCCTGATCCTTTGTGGAGCAGACTATCCCGGCCGGCTTGTACAGCGCAAGCACAACTCTTCGCGTCTCCCTTCCGATTTCGGCGCCGTCGATGAGAATGCGCTCCGTCCCGGCAACCTTTCGCCCGGGCGAGGCCGGTTCACCGTCAACTCTCACCCGCCCCTCTTCCATCAGCCGGTCCGCCTCCCTTCTGGAGCAGACTCCTGCCTCCGAAAGAAATTTATTAAGCCGTATCACAGGCCCTAATCCTCTTCCTTCCGGTCCCGCATCATCAGCGTCATCAGCGATTCTTCGGGGTCCTTGCCTTCAAAGAGAATTTTATTAACCTCAGCTATAATCGGAATTTCCACATTATGCTTTTTGGCCAGAGCCAATGCGGCCCTTGCGGAATAGACTCCCTCCACTATCTGCTTAACCTCGGCCATGGCCTCCTCATAGCTTTTGCCTTCTCCGATTAAAACCCCGGCCCGGCGGTTTCTGGAATGCTTCGAGGCACAGGTCACTATAAGGTCGCCCATACCGGTAAGTCCCGAAAAGGTCACGGCCTTTCCTCCGCAGGCCATTCCCAGTCTCGTGATTTCCGTAATTCCCCGGGTAATCAGGGCCGCCTTCGCGTTGTCGCCGCAGCCCAGGCCGTCGGCCATGCCCGCCGCCAGGGCGATCACGTTTTTTAACGCCCCTCCCAGCTCCATGCCCTTCCAGTCCTCGGAGGAATAGACTCTGAAAACACTGCTCATAAAGACATCCTGCACAAGCTTCGCGTCCTCCAGGGATTCGGAGCCCGCCACCACCAGCGTGGGCATTCCCTTCCCCACCTCCTCGGCATGGGAGGGACCGCAGAGAACCGTTACCCTTGCGCCCGGAATTTCATCGGAAATCACCTCCGACAGGGTATAAAGCGTCTCCTCCTCTATGCCCTTCGCGACGCTTACGATCAGGGTGCCATCCTCCACGAGATCCTTCATCGCATGAGCGGTCTGACGGGTAAAGGGGGAAGGCACCGCCAGCACCAGAAGATCCTCATCCTTAACCGCTTCGGCAAGGTCATTTGTAAAGGAAACCGAATCCGGAAGCTTCACTCCCGGAAGCTTTTCCTTCTGCTCATGCGTTTTCTTAAGCATGTCGATTTCCGCCTCAATCGCCGACCAGACCGTCACCTTATGTCCGTTATTCGCAAGCAGAAAACTAAGGGCGCTTCCCCAGCTGCCCGCACCGATCATTCCGATTTTCTTCGAATTATTTTCCATCCTGTTCTCCGCCCTTCTTTTTTCCGAGATAGGTTTTTCTTTCCGTTCCGTTCAGCAGCCTCTTTATATTGTCCCGATGTCTGTAAAAAGCAAGAGCCGTCAGCACAAGCAGCACAATGTACATTTCGCATAAGGCGCTCCGGCTCATTACCGCAAATTCCCCCACATGGAGCTGCCCCAGGATAATACTGATCACCACAAAGCCCACATACAGAAGGAGAGACCCCAGGGACACATAGTGGGTAATGAAAAACACAGGGAAGAACACAAAGGCTTCGAATATAAATATTTCCAGATTCCACATGCCGATTATCATACCCGCCGTGGCAGCTATCCCCTTTCCTCCCCGGAAATTGAGATAGAAGGGAAAGTCGTGTCCCAATACCACCCCGGCTCCCGCGTAGACCTTAAGCAGCGGCATAATCTCCGGGTAAGTATTATGAAAGAGCAGCCAGGAAATAAAGATGGCGGCAATCGCCTTCAGCATATCCACCGCAAGGGTTATGATCCCGGCCTTCTTTCCGAGGGTCCGCATCGTATTGGTGGTTCCGGCGTTCCCCGAGCCGTAATCGCGTATATCGATTCCTTTGGCCTTTCCGATAAAATAGCTTGTCTGAATCAGTCCGAAAGCATAACCTGTAACCAGGCATATGATTCTGGGTGCAAGGGAGTGGGGCTCCATTTCTTTCGTTCCTCCTCTTAGGACAGAGTCGGTTCCTCCTTTGAATTCTTCACTACAAATTTCAGCGGCGTGCCGGTAAAACCGAAGGCTTCCCTGATGCGGTTTTCCAGATATCTCAGATAGGAAAAATGCATGAGCTTCTTATCGTTCACAAAAACAATGAAGGTCGGAGGGTTTGCGCCAACCTGGGTCACATAGCGGATTTTAAGCGGTCTGCCCTTGTCGGATGGAGGCTGCTGCAGGGCGGTGGCCTCGGACACGATCTCGTTTAAAACCCCGGTGGCAATCCGCTTCCCGGCGCTTTCAAGCACCACATCCATAAGATCGAAAAGCCTGTGCAGGCGCTGTCCTGATCTGGCGGAAATAAAAATGATTTCGGCATAGGGCATGAAGGAGAGCACCTGCCGTATTCTTTCGGTAAACTCCTTTACGGTGTTATTGTCTTTCTCGATAAGATCCCACTTGTTTACCGCGATTATGCAGCCCTTGCCCCTTTCATGGGCAATGCCCGCCACCTTGGCGTCCTGCTCCGTGACTCCCTCCACGGCGTCGATAACAATCACCACGACATCCGCGCGCTCCACGGCTCCCACGGTGCGCAGGATCATATAGTGCTCGAGATCCGTGTTCACCTTTGACTTACGCCGAAGTCCCGCGGTATCGATAAAGACATATTCCCTGCCCTGGTGAATAACCTCCGTATCCACCGCGTCCCTCGTTGTGCCTGCCACGTCGGAGACAATAACGCGGTTTTCGCCGATAAGCCTGTTTATGATGGAGCTCTTTCCCACATTGGGTTTTCCGACGATGGCCACCTTCGGACGCAGATCCTCTTCCTCTTCCGCCTTCCGTTCCGGCAGCAGCTCCACGACCCTGTCCAGAAGGTCTCCCAGTCCCTGCTGCTGCTCGGCGGAAACCGGCACGGGTTCTCCCATTCCGAGGTTATAGAACTCATAGACTTCGTATTGATATTTGGGAAAGCTGTCCACCTTGTTGACCGCAAGCACCACCGGGGTCCCGGATTTTCTCAGCATATCCGCGACCTTCAGATCACTGTCGGAAAGGCCCTGGCGCACGTCGGTAAGAAAAATGATGACAGCGGCGTTGTCTATGGCGATGGCAGCCTGCTCACGCATTCTTGAAAGAAGCTCATCCTTTGAGTCGGGCTCGATGCCTCCGGTATCCACAAGAGTGAAATCCCGTCCCAGCCAGTTGACATCGGAATATATCCGGTCCCTCGTTACTCCCGGCGTGTCCTCCACAATGGAAATTCTCCTGCCCGAAAGGACGTTAAACAATGTACTTTTTCCCACATTCGGGCGCCCCACCAGGGCAACAATGGGTCTCATGGCAATATCCTCACAATAAGGATGCCCCGTAGAGGAGCATCTCTAAAAACATGGAACCATTCGATTTTACAATATCGATTTTGACTTGTAAAGCCGACGCGATGTCCGAAATACTCATGTCATCCAGCAGAATCTCCTCCCCCGCGCGAAGGAGGGTTTCCGGAAGATACAGCGTCTCCCCCAGGGGCTTTCCCTTAAGAGCGTCAACTATATCCCTCCCGGTTAAAAGTCCGCTTACCGTGATGCTCTCCCCGAAGAAATGATTGACAACCGGATAATAATGAACCCGGATCTTTGGCACCTTTTCCCGGAGCCTCTCAAGAATCCGCTCCATATACCCCTGCATCATCATGCCGCCGGCAACGGAGATTTCCCGCCCCCTGACCTCCGGCTGTTCCGGAAGAGCCGAAAAGGCCTCCTCAAATTCGTCAAGGAAGCTCCGGATCATCCCCACCCCGTTTTCATACTGAAGATAGCCGTCGTAGGTTTCCTCCGGCGGAACCTCCTTGCCCGCCAGGACATAAAACTCGTCGGCGGCATGGATAAAATGGGTATCGTAACCATTCATGCATCGCTCCTGGAAGGCCTCTACCGTGCGGATCACCTCCGCAGCCTCCTCCGCCGTAAAGGGCTCCAGCGGGTACAGCCCCTCCCGGTAGCGGGATAAGCCCACCGGCACCACGGAAACGCTCTCCAGATTCGGAATATACTCCATTAGGTCGCTGATTGTGCGTTTTAAATTCTCCCCGTCATTGATCCCCCGGCACAAAACGATCTGGCCGTTCATCATAATCCCGGCCTCATTCAGGCGGTCCGCCTTTTTCAGTGCCTCCCCGGCAAAACGATTTCCCAGCATCTTACAGCGCAGCGCCGGATCCGTGGTCTGGAAGGAAATGTTGATGGGCTCCAGCCGGTAACGGATCACCCGGTCGATGTCGTCGTCGGACATATTGGTCAGGGTCACGTAATTTCCCTGGAGAAAGCTGAGTCTCGAATCGTCGTCCTTGAAATAGAGCGTTTTCCGCATTCCCAGAGGGAGCTGGTCGATAAAGCAGAAAATACAATGGTTACAGCACCTCCGGTATTCGTCCATGAGCCCGTTATCAAAAACGAGCCCCAGATCCTCGTCCTCATCCTTCTCGATGGAAAGCTCCCACTCCCCGCCGTCCGCCTTACGGATTAAAAGAGTGACCTCTTCCGCCTCAGTCTGGTACTGGTAATCAAAGATATCCGCGATCCCGCCGCCGTTGACCGAAAGGAGCTCATCTCCCGGGACAATCCCCGACTCCTCGGCGATACTGCCCGGCAGAACCTCCTTTACGATATGACTGTTTTTTTTGAAAGTCCTTGCGTTCATTTCAGAAATCATGATACCATACAGGAGGAAAAAAGGCGAACAGGTCGGAGGAGAAATGCAGATCAGTCAGGCTCTTGAAAATAAACTTCCCAATGCCCCCTTAAAGCTTATCGTGATGGAAAACATCCGGGAATTCGGGGAAAAGGTCAACGATTATCTTGTTTCGTTCCGTGCCGAGAGAAATGATGAACACCACGGCTCTCCGGCCTTCGAAGGTTACAGAAGGGACACGTTTTTAACCGAAATCGAGCTTCCCAGAAGGGGCACCGGCGAGGGCAGCGGCATTCTTCTGGAATCCATCAGGGGAACCGATCTCTATATCTTAACCGACGTCATGAACCATTCCCTTACGATTCCGATGCACGGTTTTGACCACTGGTACTCTCCGGACGACCACTATCAGGACCTGAAACGGATGATAGCCGCGGCCGCGGGAAAAGCCCACCGCATCACCGTGATCATGCCCTTCATCTACGAGGGCAGGCAGCACAAACGTTCCGGCAGGGAATCCCTTGACTGCGCCATGATGCTGGAGGAACTCTCCGCCATGGGCATCTACCGCATCATTACCTTTGACGCCCACGACCCCTCCGTTCAGAACGCCGCTCCCTTATGCGGCTTTGATAATTTCACGCCTTTCTATCAATTTCTTCGGGCTCTTCTCGACAACGTCCATGACATGACCATAGACAAAGAACATACCCTGATTATAAGCCCTGATGAAGGAGCGCTTAACCGGGCGGTTTATTTTGCCTCTGTTATGGGAGTGGATACCGGCATGTTCTACAAGCGCCGGGACTATACAAGGATAGTAAACGGGAAAAACCCCATAATAGCCCACGAATTTCTGGGAGATAAGGTTGAGGGAAAGGACGTTATCATCGTCGACGATATGATTTCCTCCGGCGGAAGCATGGTGGATACCGCAAAGCAGTTAAAGCGCATGAACGCAAAGCGGGTCTTTATCTGCTGCACCTACGGCCTTTTTACCGACGGTCTCGAAGAATTCGACGCAGCCTTTGAGGAGGGTGTTTTCGACCGGGTCATCATTACAAACCTCTCCTACCGGGATCCGAAGCTTCGGAAGCGTCCCTACTATCTGGAAGCGGACATGACAAAATTCATGGCTTCGATAATCGACTATTCCAACCACGATGTGTCCATGGACAAGGTTATGACTCCCACCGACAAGATCCACGAAATCCTTAAAAAATACAACAGCAGGGAAATGATAACCCTGCCTGCGGAATAATTGCTTATCTTTTTGGTATATAATCAAACGCGTTTTTTATCCACCGGAAGCTCCCGTCCGTGAAATCCATGACGTCAAAGCGGTACGAAAGGGCTTCGTCCAGCCCCTCTCTTGCCATATAGTAATCCGCCGTCCGGCTTAAGCGGTATTGCTTGTTCCGCCCCACAGCCGAGGCTCCCGTGCCCAGTAAGCTGCTTCTCCTGGCCTTTACCTCCCCGAAGCAGAGGGTGGAGCCGTCCATGAAAATCAGATCAATCTCCCCTGAACGCACCCGGAAATTTCTCCCGACCACCGCGCAGCCAGCCTCTTTAAGACACTCCTCTGCCTTCAGTTCAAAAAAGGTGCCGGTCTGTCTTGTGTTTTCCATTTTATTGCATATCCATCTTTGCCCGAAGCTTTTCCATCCTGTCCACAAAGACCAGAACCTCAGCCACAACCTCGTAGAGCTCGGGCGGGATCATCTCGCCGATTTCCAGATTTGAAAGGGTTTCGGCCAGTTTGGAATCCTCGTGAACAGGGACGTCCGCTTCTTTGGCGGTTGCGATTATCTTCTCGGCTATGAGCCCCGTGCCGCTGGCCACCACCTTCGGCGCTATCTCTCCGGGCTGGTAGGACAGGGCAACGGCTGTTTTTCTCTTTTCTGTCTTATTTGCCATATTAAACTATAATCCCCTAAGCCCTGACGTCAAACGCCGTCTTCTGAATCAGCTTCTGGTTTGTCCCCTGGGAAAACATGATCTCAGGCACGCTCTTTGCCTCCCGGTTAAGGGAAACATCGGATTTCACCGAATAGCCCCGGGAGTTCAGCGCCTCGTCCAGCTCCGGAAGGTGGGGAGCGATAAAGTCCAGCATCTCCTCCTTCTGCATGATGAAATGGGTCTGGACAAAGGAGCCGTTATTCATGGCCACATGAACATCCATCGTGCCCAGGTGGGTCATGTCCAGATGGAGCAGGGCCGAAACGCTGCCGTCCTTTTTTGCCAGGTTCTTTTTATTCGTATATACATATAAATCGCCATGGGCGTTTTTCTCGTTCATCTTTAACGGCAGCTGGACATAGGTCATGACCTGGTTTAATTCGTTCATGAAATCTATATTCTGCTTTAAATTCGTCACGCCCTTCGCAAGAGCCGTTTCCCCTCTGCCGTTTTCCGAAAGGAGGTTAAGGAGCTTCTTCGAATCCTCCGAAAGCTTCTCGTAATATTTCCTGACGTTTTCCTTATCGGAAACATCTTTGGGGTCAAGGAGAAACTGATTCAGGATCTCATTTTTCATAAGGGAGTGGAATTCCTTCGAGCCGGACAGGTTCTTAAGACCCGCCTTCGTTTCCTCCGGAAGGTCTTCTTCATTCAATGCGGCCCGTATAAACTGCAGGCTCTCCGAGGCGGAAAGCTTCCCTTCCATGACTCCTTCATATATGCTCTTTGGGAGGCCTGCTTCCTTCATAAGATCCGCGAGATTCTTTACCCCGTCTTCCCCGAGAAGCCTTGTTACATCCTCCGTAACCCTCCCGGTGACCTCCTCCTTAAGGCCGGTTTTTTCAGGAGATAAGGAAACGTTTTCTTTTCCCGCGGCCTCACCTTCCAAAGTCTCCGGAGCGCGGCCCTGCAAAGCTTCTTCCGTCCTGACGGTTTCCTTTTCCGGCGTTCCTTCCGCTTCTTCGGCTCCGGTCTCTCCCTCCGTCTCTTTTTGCGCTTCAGCCTCTTCAGCGATGCGCTCTTCCTTAAGGGCCGTCTTTACCTCCTCCGGCACCTCTCCCATAAAGATATCAAGAACCTCTCCCGCAAGCTTTCCCGAAGAGGAGGCAAGCTCCGCAAAGCCGTCGGATAAGGACTCCACCCCGTCCGCAATCTGGTGCTGCTCGTTTTTATAGGCTTCAAACTCCTCCACGCTTTCGTTGTTTACCGGAAGGCCCAGCTTTGCCATCTGCACAACCGAGGTCGGGCTCCCGGAGCTGATGGAGTTCATAAGCTTCGCCATGGATAAAAGCGCGTCGGAGCCTATGGGCATGCCCTCGCTCATCATGGCATCCACCATTTCAATGTTTTCCGGAGTCCGGGGCAGTCCCGCGGCGTCCAGAGCCTTCGCCTCCGCGGAATTCCCGTCCAGGTTGGCGTAGAGCGGGGTTAAGGCCACCTGCTTGCCGCTTGTGCGCACCTGAAAAGACATCATCTGCCCCAGAGCCAGGGGAATGTCCTGGAAAAGCTTCGCGTTTATCGTCCCCTTTCCGTCCAGGAGGATTTCCACCATGCCGTCCTTGCCCATACCCACGATCTGGCCGGAAAACACGTCTCCCGCCTTTACCTCGATCGTGTTTTTCGTCAGCACGAGCTGGGAGGGATTATTATCCGCCCCCCGGATGTTTTCCCCCGCGTTTACGGAGCCTGACTGCTGATACGGATTCTGATAGACAGAAATATTAACGCTCAAATTATCCCCTCCTGCAATATCCCCCCGATAAAGCTTCTGCGGTGTATCGGAGTGGGGCCGTATTTTCTGATGGCTTCCATATGCTCCGCGCTTCCGTAGCCCTTGTTGGAGGCAAACCCGTAGCCCGGATATATTCTGTCAAATTCCACCATCATCCTGTCCCTCTCCACCTTGGCAACAATGCTGGCCGCGGCAATCGAAGCGCTTTTCGCGTCCCCCTTTATGATCGGAACCTGGGGGATCGAAACCCCCGGTATTGTCACGGCATCGTTTAAAAGTATATCGGGTAAAACCGAAAGAGACTTTAGGGCAAGGCGCATGGCCTCATATGTGGCGTTCAGAATATTGATTTTGTCAATCACGGTATTGTCCACGCTTCCGACACCGAAGGAAACGCATTTTTCGCGGATTATGGCGGAGAGCTCCTCCCTTTTGGCGGGAGTGAGCTTTTTGGAATCGTTAAGATAGAGAATGTCGCAGTCCTTCGGGAGGATAACCGCCGCAGCCGTAACCGGCCCCGCCAGCGGCCCCCGCCCCACCTCGTCTATGCCGCAGATATAAGCGCAGGCGGAATATTCGCGTTCAAAGGAAAACATTTCATAGGTGCGCGCCCTCTCCTTTTCAAGAGCGGAGAGCTTCTTTTTCGCGCTTTCAAGAATATTCCTTACCCCGGAGCGCTCATCGCTGTCATACTCCGCGATAAGGGTTTTAAGAGAGGCTTCATCGGCCTCTGAGAACTGTTTTCGAATAAAGGAAATCGTATTCATACCCGGTCATCGAACCGCTCCGAAGGATCCGAAGGGATATACCCGCAGGAAAGCCTTTCCCTCGATCTCTTTCCGGTGCACCGCCCCCAGATCGGAGCTTCTGGAATCCACGCTGTCATTACGGTTGTCGCCCAGCACAAAATATTCGTCCTCCCCCAGAATCAGGTCATTTTCGGCAATGCCGCCGGAAAAAAACTCCTCCGAACCGTAATTCTCCTCAAGCTCGATTCCGTTGATATAAATCCGGCCGTCCAGAATACGGACACTCTCCCCCGGCAGGCCTATAACCCGTTTAATATAATAGCGTCTGGAGGAACGATAGGGAAAAACAATGACCTCAAAGCGCTTAGGGTCCCTGAGCCGGTAGGTCAGTTCATCAACAATCAGAGAGTCCCCGTCAAAAAGGGTGCTCTCCATTGAGCTTCCGTCCACAACGGAGCGGAAAAACACATAACGCCTTAAGAGAAATGTAAGGAACAAAATAACCAGAAGATAGGCGCTGAACTTTAAAAGTCCCCTGACGCCGCTCTTGCTATGTTTCTTTTTCGTCAACGGTAATCCTTCCAAGCTTCAGAGATCTGAAGTCATCTATGACCATGCCCGCCGCCCTTTTAATATCGGCCTCTCCCCCCGGGAGAAGCATCGAAAAACGTCCGGCAGCCGCGGCAAATATATCGGTATCATTCATGCTTTTGTCCGCCCCGTAACGCTCCGCAAGCGTCCCGGGATTAAGCGCGCGCACTTTTTTGAGCGCGTGGGAAGCCAGGTCTTCCGTCTGGACAATCGCATCATTGACCGAACCTATGAGGGCAAGATTCCATCCGCATTCCTCACGTTCGATCTTCGGCCAGAGGATCCCCGGAGTGTCCAAAAGCTCCATGCCCTTTCCCATACGGATCCACTGGTTTCCCCGGGTCACACCGGGTCTGTTCCCGGTCTTTGTGACCGCCTTTTTCACAAAACGGTTTATGAAGGTTGACTTTCCGGAATTGGGTATCCCCGCAACCATTGCCCGGACCGGGCGGTTGATAATTCCTCTTCTTGCGTTTCTTTCCTTCCGCTCGGCCATGATACTCTCCACGGCCCTGTCAAATTCCTTCATTCCCTCGCCCGTGCGGGCGTTGATAAGAAGCGTGGGTCTCCCCTCCGCCTCGAAAACTTCTTTCCAGTAGCGGTTCATGCCCGGATCGGCCATGTCCGCCTTGTTTAAAAGGAACAGCCGCGCCTTTCCCTCTCCCATCCGGTCAATTTCGGGATTGAGGCAGGAGAGCGGCGCCCTGGCATCCAGAACCTCAATAACGAGATCCACAAGCTTCAGACTCTCCCGCATGGAGCGTCTGGCCTTTTCCATATGTCCCGGATACCACTGAATCATTCTTTAAAAAAACTCCTTACAGGGATTATAGACGAATTCCCGGCCTTTCGCAAGATACTGCGTTATCTTGGATGAGAGTTAACCCTGCCGATACCGGAACTGCCGCCCGCCATGTGGAACCAGGCCTTCCCCTCTATCTGATCCCGGAGCACATTGCCCACATTGGCGCTGCGGCTGTCCTCCGAGCTGTTGACATTATCGCCCATCACGAAAAACTCGTCCACATCCATAGTCAGCTTTTCCGCGGCCAGGCCCGCTTCGGCGATACGGTCGGAAAAGAGATCCTCGGCCTCTCCGTTCCGGTAAAACATTCCGTTTTTTATTTCCACTGTGTCGCCCGGCACCGCCACGACGCGCTTGACGTAGGAAATGGAATTCTGGTTGCCGTTGGGCTTGAACACCACAACATCCCCGTATTTGGGGGCTGTCAGGCTGTATATTACCCGGTCAATAAAGATGACCTGCCCGTTATAAAGGGAGGGTTCCATGGAGTTTCCAGGGACGTTAATCCGCATCCCCAGAGCGGTCACAAACACATAGGCTAAAAATACCGCCACCAGAAAAATAAAAACCCAGGAGAGAAGCCCCGATATTTTTTCGTTTGAAATCGTCTTTTCCTTCTGATAAAAAGAAAGACCGGTATGCTTTTTTGCCATGTTATCCCAAAATCGAGAAAAGGGCAGAACGGTGTCCGTTCTGCCCAAAACTTTCCAAACAATTTACTTCACGATTTCCTTGAGCTTGGAGCGCTTTCCGACTCTCTGTCTTAAGAAGAAAAGCTTCGCGCGTCTTGCCTTACCGGAACGCACCACATCCACCTTTTCCACATTGGGGGAATGGAGGGGCCAGGTCTTTTCGACTCCGACGCCGTTGGAGAGCTTACGCACCGTAAATGTCTCCCGGTTGCTGCCTCCCTGCTTTTTGATCACCGTACCCTCGAAAACCTGGGTCCTGACCTTTTCACCTTCTTTAATCCTGTTGTGAACCCTGACGGTATCTCCTACCACAAACGAAGGCACCTCGGCCTTCATCTGCTCCGCTTCAATCTCCTGAATCAATTTTGTGTTCATAACGCCTCCTCTAAGCTTTCTTCGGCGTTCTTAACTGATAATCGGAGCCAGAGGACCGCCGGAAATAAGTTTTATCGGGACTTTGACGTCCGACAAATCGCTATTTTACCATTCAATGTTTAAAAAATCAAGAATTTTTTTACCAGATACCCCGCTCCTTAAGCCATTTCCTTAAGAGCTCGGGCCGCCGCTCTCCCGTTCTTTTAAGGGATTCGTGAAAACGCCATCTCTCCACCTTTCCGTGGTCACCGCTTAAAAGAACCGGGGGCACCTCCTTCCCATGCCAGATCTCAGGCCTTGTATATTGGGGATATTCCAGCAGGCCGTTTTCAAAAGACTCCGTATCGGCCGAGCTTCCGTTATGCAGAACCCCCGGAATCAGTCTGGAAACGGCGTCCATAATTACCGCCGCCGGCAGCTCCCCTCCGGTTAAAACATAGTCTCCTATGGAGACCGGATCGGTCACCACCTCTTCAATCACCCTCTCGTCCACGCCCTCATAGTGTCCGCAGACGATAATGAGTTCCTCCTCCCCCGAAAGCTCGTGGGCCATGCTCTGGTCGAAAATGCGCCCCTGGGGGGTCGGATAAAGGACTCTTGTTTCCTTATTCCCCGTAACCCTCTTTTTTGCCATGGCTACGGCGTTAAAAACGGGCTCGCACATCATGAGCATCCCCGCTCCGCCGCCGTAAGGGTAATCGTCCACCGAGCCGTAGCGGTTTATGCTGAAATCCCTGATATCAATTATATCCAGCCCCACGAGCTCCTGCCGGACGGCCCGTCCCGTTATGCTGGTAAGAGCCGCTGCCTTTATAAGCTCCGGAAACAATGTCAGAATATGAAAAACCATCAGGGCAGAAGTCCTTCCATCATATGAACCGTCATTCTTCCCTCTTCAACCTCGACCTTCAGGATGCAGGATTTTATAGCCGGGAGCAGCACCTCTCTCCCGTCCTCCATCAGAACCGAATAGACATCGTTGGCGCCCGTATGCAATATCCCGGTCAGGGTTCCCAGAGCCTCTCCCTCATCCGTCACAACCTTAAGCCCGATAAGATCCGCCTCAAAAAACTGGTTGCTCTTAAGCTCCGTAACCTCTTCCCTGGGCAAAAGCAGGACACCCTCACGGATTTTTTGGGCCTCCTCGACGCTGTCTACCCCTTCGAGCTTCACGATAACAACGCTTTTGAAAAAACGGACTCTCTCTATCTTTCTGTCCGAGCGTTCACCGTGCTTATCCTCCAGTACGGCGTGGGCAAAACAGGAAAAGCGGTCAGGGTTATCCAGTGTCGGATAAACCTTGACCTCTCCTCTTAAGCCGTGTGTGGAAATTATCTTTCCGATTGTAAGGAGCGATTCATTCCACAATTTCTACATTAACCTTCTTATTTTCCCTGGTGGATGCGGCCTTGACAACGGAGCGGATGGCCCGGGCAATCCTCCCCTGCTTGCCGATCACCTTCCCCATGTCGCCCGGGGATACCTTAAGCTCCAGCGTAGTTTCTCCGTCCCTGGTGCTCTCGGTCACAACAACACCGGACGGATCGTCTACGAGGGCTTTGGCGATCACTTCAACCAATTCTTTCATGTTAATCCTCCTTTAATTTAAAGGATTCCGGCCAGCTTGAAGATTTTACTGACGCGCTCGGTGGGCTGAGCGCCGTTGGCAAGCCACTTCTTTGCCTGCTCCTCGTCGACCTTGAACTCAGTGGGGTTCTTTAAGGGGTCATAGGTGCCGATTTCCGCGATTGTGCGGGAATTCATGGCTGTGCGGGAATCCGCCACCACGATTCTGTAGAAGGGCTTCTTTTTCTGTCCGATTCTTCTGAGTCTGATTTTTACCATGTTTAATTTCTCCTCTTTTAATATTGGTTTATGAAAAAGCCTTCCGCCTCTCCGGCTTCAGCTCTTTTTCCTTAAAACTTCATCCCCTGCATCATCTTTGAGAGGTTCATCCCGCCGAACCGGGAGCCCTTCATAAGCCCCGGCATCCTTTTCATCATCTTCTGCATTTCTTCAAACTGCTTTACAAGGCGGTTGACGTACATTATATCCACGCCCGATCCCTTCGCTATCCGCATTTTCCGCCGGGGATTAAGGAGCTTCGGGTTTGAGCGCTCCTCCTTTGTCATGGAATGGATAATGGCTTCGTTTCTCTTTAAAATCTTCTCGTCTATGGCGTTCTCCGGAAGCTTGTTCATTCCGGGAAGCATTCCGATTATTGAGCTTAAGCCTCCCATTTTGTTCATCTGCGCCATGCTGTCGAGGTAGTCGTTGAAATCGAATTTCCCCGACTTCACCTTTTTCGAAAGCGCCTCCCCCGTATCCATGTCCACGTTTTCCGCGGCCTTTTCGATAAGGGAAAGAACGTCGCCCATCCCGAGAATCCGGGAAGCCATCCTGTCCGGATAAAAGACGTCGAGGCCGTCCATCTTTTCGCTGATACCCACAAAGAAAACGGGCTTGCCGGTCACGGCCTTTATGGAGAGCGCCGCTCCGCCTCTGGCATCGGAATCCAGCTTGGTTAAAATCACCCCGTCGATTCCGACAGAGTCATCAAAGCCCTTCGCCACGTCCACCGCGCTCTGTCCGGTGCAGGCATCCGCCACAAGAATCGTATCATGCACCGTCACGGCTTCCTTGATGCGTTTAAGCTCAGCCATAAGCTCCTCGTCCACCTCAAGGCGCCCGGCGGTATCCAGCAGCACCACGTTATAGCCCTTTTCTTCCGCGTATTTATATGCCCCGGCGGCAATTTTAACAGGGTCTTTTTCGCCCTCGATTTTAAACACATCGCTTTCCACGGCGGCGGCGTTTATCTCCAGCTGCTTCACCGCGGCGGGGCGGTAGACGTCGCAGGCGGCAAGAAGACTTTTTTTGCTTTTTGTTTTAAGCCATTTCGCCAGCTTCGCCGTTGTGGTGGTTTTACCCGCGCCGTTCAGTCCGCACATCATGATGACCGTGACGCTCTTTCCGGGAGCAAAGACAAGGGAGGTTTCCCCCTCTCCCATCAGGCTTGTGAGCTCCTCGTTCACGATCTTTATCACCATCTGTCCGGGATTTAACCCGTTCATGACATCGGCGCCCACTGCCCGCTCTTCCACGGTCTTCACAAAATCCTTCACGACGCGGAAATTGACGTCCGCCTCCAGAAGGGCCAGCTTCACCTCCTTCATGGACGCACGGACATCCGCCTCGGTCAGCTTTCCCTTCGAGCGAAGCTTTTTGAAGACATTCTGAAGTTTGTCGGTCAGTGATTCAAAAGCCATACTGTTATAAGCCGTACTTCGGCTACGCCTCCAGCTCTTTCAGAAGCTTACTGGCAATACTGCCGATTTCCCGGGCTTTACTGCCCTCAAGATCCTCCGAAAGCTCCCCGATCTTTAAAAGCCCCTCCTCCAGGGTTTTAAAGCGCGCGATAAGACGCAGCTTACTCTCGTATTCCTCCAGGGTCTTAAGGCACCTGCGTATCATGTCCGAGGCCGCCTGTCTCGTGATCCCGAAGCTTCCCGCTATCTCGGAAAGAGAGTCATTGTCCATAACGCTTGCTTCCAGGATTTCCCGCTGGTGGTCGCTTAAGAGCTCACCGTAGAAATCGCAGAGCATTGCCTGTCTCGCGTAATTATCCATGACTGCGAAAGCATACCACAGCAGGAATAAGCTGTCAAGAAAAAAACTTTACAGCACCGTCTGCACCAGCTTCGGCCTGAACCCCCTGTCGTCCAGGGCAGACAGAATCTGGGCCTTGTGCTCGCTGCCGAAGGCTTCCAGTGTAATCTTAAGCTCCACCTGGGCCGAGCGGTTTATGGTCACAAACTGATTGTGCTCAAGCTTTATAACATTACCCTTCTCCGACGCCACGACGTGGGCCACCCGCTCCAGCTCTCCGGGCTTGTCGGGAAGAAGAACGGACACCGTGAAGATCCGGTCTCTGGCAATCAGTCCCTGCTGCACGACGGAGGACATGGTTATCACGTCCATGTTGCCGCCGGAAAGGATCGAAACCACCTTCTTGTTTTTGCATTTAAGCTTTTTGAGGGCGGCCACCGTAAGAAGGCCGGAGTTTTCGACTATCATCTTATGGTTTTCCACCATATCGAGAAAGGCCATGACCAGGTCGGAATCGGGAACCCGGATAACCCCGTCCAGATTTTTTTGGAGATAGGGGAAAATATGGCTTCCCGGAGTTTTGACCGCTGTGCCGTCCGCAATGGTGGACACGCTTTTAAGCGTCACGACATGACCCGCACATAACGACTCCGAAAGGCAGCTCGCCCCCTCGGGCTCCACTCCGTAAACCTTCGTCTTCGGGTGCATAAGCTTTGAAAGGGTGGAGACTCCCGCCGCCAGTCCGCCCCCGCCCACGGGAACCAGGATGACATCCACAAGAGGCAGCTCCTTAAATATCTCCATCGCAATCGATCCCTGCCCGGTTGCCACTCCGGGATCGTCAAAGGGATGGACGAAGGTCAGGCCTTCTTTTTGCGCTATCCGCTTCGCCTCCCCCTCTGCGTCGTCATATACATCTCCGAAGAGCACTATTTCCGCTCCCAGCGCCTTCGTGCGGTTCACCTTGATAAGAGGCGTTGTGGTGGGCATCACGATTACCGCGCGCACCCCGTAGCATTTAGCCGCGTAGGCCACGCCCTGGGCGTGATTTCCCGCGGAGGCGGTAATGACCCCCTTCTGCCTCTCCTCCTCGGAGAGTCTGGAAATCCGGTAATAGGCCCCCCTTATTTTGTAGGCTCCGGTTTTCTGCATGTTTTCCGGCTTCAAATAGACCCGGTTCGTCCCGTTTCCGTACTGCTTTGAAAAGAAGTCGCTGAAAATAAGCTTTGTCTCGTCCGCGGCTTCCTTTACCTTTTCCGACGCCTCCTCGAAGGCTTCCAGCTCCATGAATTCCGTCATTTTCTTCACCCCTTACTGCTCCTGTGAGCGAAAGATCCCGTTTACAAATTCCGCGGGATCAAATTTCCTTAAATCCTCCGCCTTTTCCCCGACACCTATGAACTTTATCGGGATTTTAAGCTCGCTCTGAATCGCAAGGGCTATGCCTCCCTTTGCGCTGCCGTCCAGCTTTGTCACCACAAGTCCCGTGGCGTTGGCGGCCTCCTTAAACTCCCTTGCCTGGTTAAGCGCGTTCTGTCCCGTGGTTCCGTCCACGACGATAAAGGTTTCCTTAACCGCTTCGGGATATTCCCGGTCAAGAATCGTATAGAGCTTTTTAAGCTCGTTTATCAGATTCTTTTTATTGTGGAGCCGCCCTGCCGTGTCGCAGATCAGTATCTCCCTGTTTCTGGCCCTTGCGGCCTTTACCGCGTCAAAGATAACCGCCCCGGGATCGCCTCCCTCGGTGCCCTTTATAATGTCCGCTCCCGTCCGTTCCGCCCAGACGGAGAGCTGGTCTATGGCCGCCGCGCGAAAGGTGTCCGCCGCCGCCAAAAGCACGTCTTTCCCCCGGTTTTTATAGAGCCAGGCCAGCTTCCCCACCGTGGTGGTCTTCCCGACTCCGTTTACTCCCACCGCGAGGATCACGCTCTGTTTATTCTCGTAGTCGTATTCGCTCCCGTCCCTGTCCGCCTCCAGGCGGTTAATCATGTTTTCCTTCAGCACCTCACGGGCTTCGGCGGCATCCACGATCCATTTCTTCTTAACCGCGCTCTTTAATTCCCCGAGAATCTCCTGGGAAAGCTCTATACCAACGTCGCCCATGACAAGGGTTTCCTCCAGCTCGTCATAGAACTCCTCGTTTATCTTCTCGTGTTCCTTGAAAATCGAAGCAAGCTTTTTAAAAAATGACATTTTTATCTCCCGTTAAGACCGGCTTTATCAATCGTAGGCCTCGTCGCTTAAATCCACGTTTACCTCGGTGGAAACTCCCTTTTCCTGCATAGTTATGCCGTAGAGCCTGTCCGCCTTCATCATCGTGCCCCTTCTGTGGGTGATGACTATGAACTGGGTGTGTCCGCTCAGGCGGGAAAGATAGCCGGCAAACCGCTCCACATTGGCCTCGTCCAGGGCCGCCTCGATCTCATCCAGCAGGCAGAAGGGCGAGGGTTTAAGCCTCTGTATTCCAAAGAGCAGGGCTATGGCCGAAAGGGCCTTCTCTCCTCCGGAAAGCTGCATCATGTTCTGCAGCTTCTTGCCCGGAGGCTCCGCCGTTATGCGTATGCCGGCCTCCAAAACATCCTCGCTGTCCGTCAGCTCCACCCTTCCGTGTCCGCCTCCGAAAAGCTCCTTAAACACCAGATCATACTGTTCCCCGATCCTTTTGAATTCCCTGGAGAACTGCTCCCTCATGGCCTCGTCCAGCTCCCCGATGGCCTTTTTAAGATCCTCCTCCGCGGACAGGATGTCGCTCCTCTGCCCGGTGAGGAAGTTGTAGCGCTCCGACACATCCCTGTACTGCTCTATTGCGCCCACGTTGACATCACCGAGCCCCCGTATCTCATTTTTAAGGGAGGAAATACGGCGCCGCATTTCGGGAAGGGAGAGGTCGGATTCGCTCCGAAGCTCTTCCGCCGCTGTCAGCGACAGCTCATACTCACTCCACATATAGTCCCTGAGTCCGTCAAAGCCGGAATCCAGCCGTTCCTTCTGGGAGTTAAGACGCACCAGCTCATTTTCCAGCGCGTTTTTCCTGTCTGAAAGCTCGTCTCTTTCGGTGAAAATGCTCTGCTGATCCTCCTGAAGCTTTTCCTTCCGGTCTATCAGCTCCTTTAATGCCGTGTTGTTTTCCTCCGAATCCGGATTGTCCTCCTCTATCTTACGGCCAAGCTCCTCTATGGCCCTGTTCTTTTCCTCTATACGTTCATTATTCTGCTTTATTTCCTCCTCCAGGGCCTCAATATCCTCCGAAGAGCGCTCGCTCTGCATCTTAAGCCGCTCCAGGTTTGAGGAAAGGAACCGCTGCTCCTGGAGAAGCGAGGCATGCGCCTTTTCCTTTTCCGTCTGCTTTTCGATCAGGGACGCATGAAGCGCCTCCTCATCGATTCGCTTTGCCGTAAGGCTTTCTATGGCCTCCCCCAGCTCGTTTTCCCGCTTTATCGAAGCCTTCAGTGCATTTTCGGAGCGCTCCCTGTTTTCCCCTATCTGGACCAGGTTTTCGTCCAGTTCGATTCTCTCCGCGTGAATCCGGGATTCCCCGCTCTTAATCTCCTCCTCCCGGTCCTTAAGGTTTTTAAGGTTAAGCGTTACCGTGTTCCGCTTTATTTCGGTTTCATGAACCTCCTCCGAAAGCTCCTTTAAGGTCTTCTCACCCTCCCGGCGCTTATCCTGAAGCTCTTCCATCCCCGCAAGAATGCCGTCGATCTCCTTAAGGGTATCCCGGCATTCCTCCTTAAGGCGGTCAATATCCCGGTAGCGTCCCAGAAGATTACTCCTGTCCCGGAAAGCGCCTCCGGCAATTGAGCCGCCGGGATTTAACGCTTCCCCGGAAAGGGTCACGATTCTTAAGGTATAGCGGTAATCCTTCGCCAGGGCAAGGGCATTGTCCACGTTGTCCACCACTATGTAGTTTCCGAGAAGGGTGGAGGCAACCCTGGAAAACTCAGGGGAAAATTTCACGAGGGTATCGGCCTGTCCTATGACTCCCTTTGCGCTTAAGGCCTCTTTCTCCTTAACGCTGCGCTCCGTTATGGAGGTTAAGGGAAGGAAGGTGGCCCGCCCTGCATGCTGCTCCTTTAAATACGAGATCATCTTCTTGGCCGTCGCCTCATCCCGGGTTACGATGTTCTGAATATTCCCGCCCAAAGCCGTTTCGATGGCGTTTTCGTACTTTTCCTCCACCTTTATGAGATCAGCCACCACGCCGCAGATTCCCTTATTGGAGCGCTTCTGCTCCATCACGGCTTTAACCGCTCCGCCGTAGCCCTCGTAGCGCTCGGCCATGTTCACAAGGCTCTCCAGCCTTGCCTTCTTTTCGTGGTAGCGCACTTCCAGGTCGTGATGGGCCTGATTCTTTTTTTCAAGCTCACGCCCGAACTCTTCCAGCTCCTCTTCGATACCGCTTTTTTTCTCCTCAAAGCCCTTAAGCTTTCCTTCCAGTTCCTCAAGGGTTTTAAGCTCCGCCCCGGCCTGGTCTTTAATTTCCTGAATGCCCTCTTTCCTGGAGGATATTTCAACGTCCAGCTCCGAAGAACGGGAACGGGTCTGCTCGAGCATTATGTCGTACCGCTCGATTTCGGCCTTGATCTGGCCCCTCTCGTTCAAAAGGGTTAAGAGCTCCGCCTTATCCTTTTCGAGGGTTCCGTCCATTTCGGCCAGTCTGGCGCGGGATTCCTCGAGAGCCCCGCTGTCCTCTCCCCCCTGATCTTCGGCCGCCTTAACCTTTTCGTCCAGCTGTTTCTTTTCCTCCCGGAGTCTTTCCGCCTCCTGGGTATACCTCTCCCTGTCAAGGGAAAGCTCAGCTATCCTCTTTTTAAAATGCTCGAGGGAGAGCTTAAGGCTGTTCACCTGCTCCTTCATGACACCGATCTCGCCCTGCAGCTTTCCCCTCTGCATTCTGCTTTCCTGGAGCTCCTCCCGCTTCTTTTCTATGAGTTCTTCAAACTCGGCAATTTTCTTAACCGCCTCCTCATAGTGTTTACGGTTGGCTTCGTATTGCGTGTTCACCTCTTTGGCGTCGTTTCCGGCAACAAGTATTTTTTCATCCAGCTTTTTTAATTCCGCCCTGACCCGGTCCGATTCCAGAAGAAAAGCGTTAACATCAAGTCCCTTTAAGGTCTCTCTTTTATCAAGAAAGAGTCTGGCCTTCTCCGCCTGCACCTTAAGAGGCTCAACCTGATGCTCCAGCTCCGAGATAATATCGTTTACCCTGACCAGGTTGTCGTGCTCCCGCTCCAGTTTTTTTAAGGAAGCGTTTTTCCGCTTTCTGAATTTCACGATGCCGGCAGCCTCATCAAAAAGCTCCCTGCGCTCCTCCGGCTTTCCCGAGAGGATTTTCTCCACCTGTCCCTGCCCGATTATCGAATATCCTTCCTTGCCGATGCCGGTATCAAAAAAAAGCTCCTCTATGTCCTTTAAACGGCAGGTGCTGCCGTTAATAAGATATTCGCTCTCTCCCGAACGGTAGACCCGCCTGGAAACCACGATCTCCTCATAGTCCATGTCCAGCATCCGGTCGGAATTGTCCATATAAAGAGAAACATAGGCATAGCCCATGGGTTTTCTGGTTTCGGTTCCGGAGAAAATCACATCCGTCATCGAAGCGCCGCGAAGCTCTCTGGCGCTCTGTTCCCCCAGCACCCAGCGCACGGCATCGGCAACATTGCTTTTCCCCGATCCGTTGGGTCCCACGATGCCCGTGATTCCGTCTTTGAAATCCAGCCGGATTTTATTCGCAAAGGACTTAAAGCCCTGCATTTCAATTCCTTTTAAATACAATCCACCCTCCCGGTGCCGCCTCATTCTTTACGGTTATTAAGATAGTTCGCGGCGGCCTGCTGCTCCGCTTGTTTTTTTGAGCTCCCTGCTCCCTCGGACACCGCGTGCCCGTCAATCAGGGCCTCCACGGTAAAGTGCTTGTCATGTCCCGGCCCCTCTTCCTTTATGACGCGGTAGGAAAGCTCCCTGCCGTCCTTCTGCACAAGCATCTGAAGCTGTGTCTTGGCGTCAAAAAAGAGAGCTTTATGCTCCATATCCTCCAGAAGATTCGACCTTATGAAACGTGCCGCCTCCTCCTGCCCGCCGTCCAGATAGAGGGCTCCGATAAGAGCCTCGAGGCAGTCCGAAATCAGGGAATCCCGCTCTCTGCTGCCGGAAAGCTCCTCTCCCCTCCCCAGAAGGAGGAAATCGTTTAAATGTATATCCCGTGCCAGCCCCGCCAGAGTGCTTTCGCAGACAAGAGCGGCCCGAAGCTTCGTCATATCCCCCTCGCGCATTTCAGGATATTTCCGGTAAAGAAATTCACTGACGCTGACCTCCAGTACCGCGTCCCCCAGAAATTCCAGCCGTTCATTATTCTCCGCGTCCCCCGCCTTTATTTCATTGGCAAAGGACCGGTGGGTCAGGGCCGTGCGCAAAAGGGCCGCATCGGAAAAGTGATAGCCTATGGTCTCCTCCAGCGCGGTGAAATCGTAAGATACTATATGGTCCATTTTTTTCCTCAATACACATGAAAAAGCTGTCGCGCCCGATGCGACACGGAACGCGACAGCCCCGAACCTTCAGTTTTTATTTTTCCCTTGCGGCCTTGATCTGCGCAACGGCATCCGCAACGGTCACAATCTTCTCCGCGGCATCGGTATCGATCACAATGTCAAATTCCTGTTCGATGCCCATGATAATCTGGAACACATCCAGCGAGTCCGCTCCCAGATCATCGGCAAACGTGGTCTCCATCGTGATCTCGTCCTTTTCAACGTTCAGTACCTCGGCAATAATGTCCTGCAGTTTTTCAAATTCCATCGTGTTTCCTCCTTTTACACTTTTTCCAGGCTTTCTTTTATTCTTTTGCTGATTTCCTGCTCCTTAAAGGTGATGCATTGCAGGATAGAATTTTTGATTTCCTTTCTGGTTGAGCTTCCGTGGGTCTTGACCACCAGCCCGTTAAGCCCGAGAAGCGGGGCTCCCCCGTACTCGCTGACATCGAACTTTTTAAGGGTCTTCTTGAGGGTCGGTTTGATTAAAAGCCCGCCTATCTTTCCGGCTAAGGAGCTCGTCAGGGCTCCCTTTATCTCCTTAAGCATCGTCTTTCCGACGCCCTCATACATCTTAAGAGCGATATTTCCGGCAAAGGCCTCGCAGACTATAACCTCAGCCGCTCCCTCCGGAATGTCCCTGGCTTCCACGCTGCCGATAAAGTTTATGCCGGTACAGCTCTTGAGCAGCGGAAAGGTTTCCTTAACCAGAGCGTTGCCCTTCTCCTCCTCCGCGCCGATGTTTAAAATCCCGACCCGGGGATTTTTAATTCCGACCACGTGCTCCATGTAGATCGAGCCCATCTGAGCAAACTGTACCAGGTGGCTGGGCCTTGCGTCCACGTTTGCCCCGCAGTCAAGAAGGATTGACATCCCGGTGGTCGTGGGAAAAGCCGGCGCCAGAGGGGGCCGCTCCACTCCCTTTATCCTGCCCACGATGAACTGTCCGCCCACCAGTACCGCCCCAGTGCTTCCGGCGGAAACGAAGGCGTCGCAGACTCCGTCATGAACAAGCTTAAGGCCCACCACAATTGAGGAATCCTTACGGGTTCTTATCGCCATAACCGGAGGCTCCGCGGTATCGATAACTTCGGTGCACTCCACGCATTCAAGCCGGTCCCCGGGATATTCCTTTCCCGAAAGCTCCCTGTCGAGGGCTTCCTTTATGCCCAGAAGATGAACCTTAATGTTTTCCCTTTCCTTCAGGGCTTCCAGGGCTCCCAGTACAATTTCGCCCGGCGCGTTGTCGCCGCCCATGGCATCAACGGCCACGTTTACTGTCTCTGACATTTTTTTATTTCTCTCATTCAGATTTAACGAATCTACTATACAGATATGATTCTTAAAAGTCAAGAAAGCACTATAACCTGCTCCCTGTACTCGTTTCGGAAGGGACTGCCGAATTTATCCGCCACCACCGCGTTAAAAAGATGGGCCGAAAAAATATCCTCCTCCAGCATGGCCCCTCCCAGAGGGGAGAGAATCCTGTGGGCATCGGAGAGCTTCGAAATAAGCTCTATTTCCCCCGATTTCTTAATAAGGTTCAGTACCGGCCCGGCGGTTTCCTTCCGCATCCCTAAAAGCCGCACATATTCGCTGTAGCCGTGTTCAATATATTCGTTTACGGAATCCTTCTTAAGATCCAGCATTATGTGGTTTAAGGAACGCATAACCCTGGAATAAGTCACATCCCGGGTTTTAAGGAGCTCGATAAGATGGGTAAAAGAGCCCAGGCCGGAAATATGCAGGGCAATCCTGTCCGCCACCTCCTTTGAGACATCATAGAAGGATTCGAACCCCTCAGAGGCGTGCTTTAAAAGCGCGGCGTTCAGTACCCGTGAAAAATCGTCGGTATATACCGGCAGACGGTTCCCGTACCAGATTCCCAGCATGTCAAAGGCATCTCCGGGCATCGTATAGCCAAGCTTCTTTAAACCGCTTCTCTCCTTAAGCGCCGATCTTATCGCCGAGGCCGAAGCGTAGTCGGAAACGGTTTCGTCGTTATGATCCCCGCCCTTTCGCTCCACCGCCAGCGGCTCGACGGAAACGACCTTAAGGCTTCTAAGCGCCTTTAAATACTCTATTCCCAGAATGTCATTGGGATTTTTTAAGATTTCCTCTTCTTCGGCGGAAAGATCCATATATTCGGCCAGAGCCCTGGAGCGGGCGGCCGGGAAGCTCATTCCGGCTTTGAGACAGTCCTTTAGCTCCTCCACATATTCAGAAGGTTCCTCATAGAGCACGTCCGCAAAGCGCTGCAATATGGCGGTATCGGCGCATTCGCTTCCAAAGGCCAGCACATCCACCGCTCCCAGTCTTGAGAGTATGGAAACAGCCCCTCTGGCGAAAAACTCAGCGCTGCCGGTTGAATAGTGTACGGGAAGGGCGAGAACCAGATCGGCGCCGATATCCAGGGCCATCTGTGTGCGCAGATGCATGTCGCAGATGGCGCACTCCCCCCTCTCCGTAAAATTCGCCCCCAGCAGCACGACCACGAGATCCGCGCCGCTTAAACGCTTTGCCTCCCGCAGCATCCAGGCGTGTCCGTTGTGAACCGGATTATATTCCGCGATTATCGCTGCAACTTTCATAAAACAGATGGTAGCAAATATTCCCTTGAAATACAAGATATTTTGAAGTACTATGATTTGCATGAAAATCCGTTTCGAATCCAGTCTGGCAAAAAATCTGTATATCGAAGTATCTGCCCTGGCGAACATGAAAAATCTGGATCGTCCCTATATTTCCACTGCTTACATCTGGAAAATCTGGCAGAAGGTCTACAAGTCCAACTGCGGCTGCACAAGATATATGGTGCGGCTGGATGAGGGACGCTCAACCGACTGAAAAACCGGAGGAAACGTAATGCCCTATTTTGAAGACAAACCTTTTATGACAGGCGTTCTGAACCGCGCAAGAGAATTGAACAAACGCATCGTACTGCCGGAATCCGAAGACGACCGGGTGATCCGGGCCGCCGTATCCTGCAGCAGGGACGAAATCGCCGAGATCATACTTATCGGGGATGAGGAAAAGTTTCTGGCCGCCTGCGACCGGCTCCATATTGCCTCCAAGGGCATACGGGTGGTGAACCCGGCTCTGGATGAGAACTTCCCGAAATACCGCGACAAGCTTGTTGAGCTTCGCGCTCACAAGGGGATGACCGAAGAAAAAGCCATCGAGCTTTTAAGAAACAATTCCATAATGTACGGAGTCATGATGGTAAAGCTCGGAGATGCCGACGGAATGGTGGCCGGCGCCTGCCATCCCACGGCGGACACCCTGCGTCCCTCCCTGCAGATACTGCGGACCGCCCCGGGAGTCGAGATGGTCTCCGGCTTTTTCGTGATGTGCACGAAGGTTGAAAAATACGGTGAAAACGGCATCTTTGTTTTCGGAGACTGCGGCCTCAACCAGGATCCCACCGCCGAAGAGCTTGCCGTTATTGCCAAATCCAGCGCCGAGAGCTTCCGTTCCCTTGTGGGCGGAGAACCGGTGGTGGCCATGCTCTCCCACTCCACAAAGGGAAGCGCGAAGCATGAACTCGTGGACAAGGTGGTGCGGGCGGTGGAAATCGCCCATGAAAAATATCCTGATTTAAAGGTGGACGGCGAGCTCCAGCTGGACGCGGCCCTTGTACCCGCCATTGCCGAATCCAAAGCACCCGGCTCCGAGGTGGCAGGGCACGCCAACGTCCTGATCTTCCCGAATCTGGACGCCGGAAATATCGGTTATAAGCTGGTCCAGCGTCTCGGAGGGGCAGAGGCCTACGGGCCCATGCTTCAGGGCCTCTCCCGCCCGGTTAACGACCTCTCCAGGGGCTGTTCCTCCCACGACATCATCGGAGTCGTGGCCTTAACCGCTGTCCAGGCCTCGCTGGTAAAGGAATAAAAAGGTTGACTTTTCCGGTTGACAAACCGGATACGGCTGTGTATAATCATCGGGTATGATTTTTCGGCGCGATGACCCGTAGCGCCATTTCGTTAAGGAGGAAAATACAAATGTCTATCTGTCCTAAAAATAAATCCTCCAGAGGGCGTCGCGACCAGCGCAGAGCCAACTGGAAGATGGAGCCGGTAAATCTTGTAAAATGCCCCAAATGCGGCGAGCTCATGTTCCCGCACCGCGTTTGCAAGAACTGCGGAACCTATAATAAAAAAGAAATTATTCCGGTTGAATAATTCTTAAAATCAAGTGAGACAGGCTTTCGCCTGTCTCATTTTTTATTTCTCATTTCTCAGTTCCTGAAAGAGTGGATCGGTGCGGGAATCCGCCCGCGGCGGGAAACAAACTCGGCGCAGGAAAAGCGGTTCACCGGCATTATCGGCGCATAACCTAAAAGCCCTCCGAACTCAGCCCTCTCTCCGACTCCCTTTCCGATGACGGGTATCAGCCGGACGGCCGTGGTCTTCCCGTTCACCATTCCGAGAGCCATTTCATCAGCAATAATACCGGAAATACTGACCTCCGGTGTGTCTCCCGGAATTGCTATCATATCCAGCCCCACAGAGCAGACCGTGGTCATTGCCTCCAGCTTTTCCAGATTTAACGCTCCGGCCTCCACCGCCTCTATCATACCCTGATCCTCGCTCACGGGTATAAAGGCTCCCGAAAGGCCTCCCACGGAGCTGGCTGCCATAACCCCGCCCTTTTTCACCTGGTCGTTAAGCATGGCCAGAGCCGCGGTTGTGCCCGGAGCTCCGGGGTGTTCAAGCCCCATTTCCCTTAAAATATCAGCCACCGAATCCCCCACCGCCGGAGTCGGCGCCAGCGACAGATCCACGATACCGAAGGGAACCCCCAGCCTCCTTGAAGCCTCCAAGGCCACCAGCTGTCCCACTCTTGTCACCTGGAAGGCGGTCTTTTTTATGGTTTCGCAGAGGGTGGAAAAATCCTCTCCCCGTACACCCTTTATGGCAGTCTTTACCACGCCCGGGCCGCTTACTCCCACATTGATAATGGCATCGGCCTCCGTCACGCCGTGAAACGCCCCGGCCACAAAGGGATTGTCATCCGGCGCGTTGCAGAGCACCACAAGCTTTGCGCAGCCCACGGAATCCCGTTCTGCCGTAGCCTTCGCGGTGTCCTTGACCACCTTTCCCATAAGATGGACGGCGTCCATGTTTATTCCGGTTTTCGTGCTGCCGGCAACAACGCTGGAGCAGACATAATCGGTTACGGAAAGGGCCTCGGAAATCGAACGCAGCAAAAGCTCATCCGACCTTGTCATCCCCTTTGCCACAAGGGCCGAAAAGCCCCCGATAAAATTCACTCCCGTCTTTCTCGCGGCATCATCGAGAGCCCAGGCGATTTTCACGTAATCCGAGCCTGTCTTGCAGGCGGCGGCCCCGATAAGGGAAATGGGCGTCACCGCAATCCTTTTATTTACAATCGGAATTCCGAACTCCCGTCCGATTTCCTCTCCTGTGGAGACAAGATTTTTTGCCAGCGACGTGATTTTGTTCACAATCTTATCGCACAGGGTATTAAGATCGGAATCAATACAGTCAAAGAGCGAAATACCCATGGTTATGGTGCGCACATCCAGGTTTTCGTGCTCTATCATCTTGTTGGTTTCTATGACTTCATGAAAATTAATCATTCTCCGCGACTCCCCCACAGGAAATTACAGCCGGTGCATACGGTCAAAAATCTCTTCTCTCTGGCACTTGATTATGACCCCGGTTTCCTCTCCGATCTGCTCCAGCTCATGAAAAATCGTGTCAAAATCCTTTTCGGTCAGGGTGAAGTCCGTTACCATCATCATGTTGAAAAAGCCTCCGGTGATGGTCTGGGAAATATCCAGAATATTGATCTTGTTTCCCGCCATATAGGTGCAGACCTTCGCGATTATGCCTATGGCATCCTTACCCACAACCGTTACAACTACTTTTTTCATAACCTCCTCCGCAACACTAAAATTCCATACAATCCGACATCTCGTCCCGTTTCGCCACAGTGAAATCAAAATCGCCGAACCGGTAGGGGATGTCGGACATTGTTATCTGCATCCGGACCGTCTCCCAGGCCAGCTCCGGAAAATTGTTCTCCCGGCTTAAATGCCCCAGCATCACATGCTTTAAATCATCGTGCAGCACCTTTATTAAAAGCGCTCCCGCACTGTCGTTGGAAAGATGACCCTTATTGCTTAAAATCCTGCATTTCAGCGGATAGGGATATCTCCCGGCCTCCAGCATCCTGACATCGTGGTTGGCCTCCAGAAGAAGCACGTTTACGCCTGAAACGGCCCGTACAATCGATTCATCAAACATTCCGAGATCCGTCATCACCGCCACGGAGCTGTCTCCCTCCGAAAGCCTGAAGGATACGCTTTCAGCGGCATCATGGCTGGTTTTCACGCTTTGAACCTCTATGTCCCCGATTAAAAAACGCTCTCCCGGCCGGATCACCTTAAAGCGCTCCCCGGGTATATCCGCCGTGTCCTTAATCCTCCTTAGGGCCTCCCTGGTCCCGGAGGTTGTATAGACGGGAATATCGTAGCGCCTTAACATCACCCCGAGGCCCTTTATATGATCCGTGTGCTCATGGGTCAGCAATATGCCGTCTATTTCCCCGGGTTTTATCCCCAAGGAATTA